>NZ_MNQN01000136.1:0-27935 GCF_001915455.1 Bacteroides sp. 43_46
GGAGCAACCTTTTCTTTGGACAATGTTTGAAAGGCCGGTTAAGAAAAGAGGGACCAATATTATCCATAAAAAAGGATATAGTTGGTGTGGGGGAACATGTCGGTGGGGAACGAGTGAAAAACTTCGTGCATTGAAAACTCACACAAAAGACGGAATTGATTATGTCGGTATTGCTGCCGATGAGACCCATCGCTTTGAAAAGGAAAAACGACCCAATCGGGTTTTACCACTTCGTGATTGGGGCATTACTGAAGCAGATGCACTCCAGTATTGTTACACAAAAGGCTTTGTTTGGCATGAGGATGGAGTAAGGCTATATGAGCTACTTGATCGTGTGAGCTGCTGGTGTTGTGGAAATAAGAACTTGAAGGAGTTGAAGAATATGTATTTGTATCTTCCATGGTATTGGAAAAAGTTGAAAGAACTTCAGTTAAATACTGATAGACCTTATCGGCGTAATAGTGGAGAAAACATTTTTGATTTAGAGGAAAGATTTAAACGTGAAATGCAACAAAAAGGGTTATTATGATTCCCATATGTGTAAATGGAAAAGATTATTATGATCGAGAAGAAGCACTTGCTGCCTGGTTCAAAGAATGGTTGATGAAACAAGACTTTGAGCAAGACCTTATTGACCGGGAGAAAGAGCTTGAATATCGAAGAACCCATCCAGATTGGGATATTCCCTACGTAATGTATGGAGTTCGTAAAAAACACAAGTCTATTAAGAAGAATGAAATAGCTGTGTTTTATGACTTGTTACCGAGACAAAAGCGTGCTCGTACTGCTGAAACGCACTGGTACAAAGTGCTATACAAGAGAAAGGCTACACCTGAAGAAGTAGCGTCACTCAAGGCAGGAGAATACACTCATAGATATTTGGTATATTCCCTGTTTATTGAGAAGAGGATGACTCTTGACAAGGCTTTGTCCCTTATAGTTGCCGATGACAAGTTGTTAGGCATTACTGATAATACCATCTCTGAAATTGTAACAGCCTTTGAGACTTTCTTTAGCCGTAAGTTTAGAATTTATAAACCCGAATTTACAACCCAACTTAGTTTATTTACGTAATATGAAAACATACTTGAATTATTGAAGAAAAAGACTGGGTAAAATGGCGTTAAAAAGGCGAAGTTTCTGTTTGTAAAACTTGTCAATAACGATTACCTTTATAGATGTAAAGAACTAAAAGTCAAATAAATATATCAATAATACATAGAATAGTATGAATAAAGTGACATTAAACGGACAAAAAATAGTTGATAGTATAACAGAAGGTTATCCTGTTACAGTTATACGGGAAGATGGTTTCAGATATATTATTAGCATGGAGCGTAAACGAGGTGAAGAAGTATATTCATATCAGTTTGGACGTATTAAAAGAGAATTTGACTCTTTTGATAGTTTAGAGAATGCACTTAGTTCATATGAATTTACAAAGGTTATTTTTTAATTACAAGAAAGAAATTAAATGAAAGAATATATTTTAACTGAAATACGTAATACCTTATTTGGTAAAATCTCCAATGAGGAAATCTCAACCGTAATTGATTCCATATCATTTTGTTTGAGAAATTATGAGATTACGGCAAAAGAAACTTCTGTTGTAGTTTATGATAATTCCGATATGCAGATCATAAACCGATTTTTCATAGCTAAAGCTGTGGAAGGATTATGCCAAAGTTCATTAGATTACTATCGTATCATATTAAGAGCGTTTATCATACAAGTAGGAAAACATATCAAGGAAATCGTCACCGATGATGTCCGTGTCTATTTAGCCTATAAGAAGATTAATAAATGCAGTGATAATACTCTTAACAACATTCGAAGAACTTTAAGCAGTTTCTTTACTTGGTGTACAGAAGAAGGTATCCTTGATAGAAATCCAATGCTTAGAATCAAGGGAGTGAGACAAGTGAAGAAATTGAAGAAACCTTTAAGTGAAGATGACATGGAGAAACTAAGGTCTTTGGCAAAAACAAAGAGAAATAAGGCGATAATCGAGTTCTTGTTTTCTACCGGCTGCCGTGTTTCTGAAATGGTTAACGTGAACCGTAATGATGTAGATTGGCAAAATGGGCAGATTGATGTACTTGGAAAAGGGCGTAAGTACCGAACTGTTTACTTGTCTGCTCGCTGTAAAATAGCTCTTCAGGAATATGTTGATTCAAGGACTGATAATTTAGACGCCTTGTTTTTGTCTGATTATGAGGGTATGTGCCAACAGATAAAAGATATGAATAAACTATCCCGTATATCGAGGGGGGCTGTTGAAATCATGCTAAGGAATCTAGGGAAGAAGGCGGGTATATCCAATGTACATCCACATAGACTCAGGAGAACGGCGGCAACTACAGCCCTAAAACGAGGAATGCCAATAGAACAAGTACAGAAGATGCTAGGGCATGAGAGCATTGAGACAACTACTATTTATGCACAATCAACCAATGACGAAGTTAAATTAGCCCATGAAAAATATATTATCTGATATAAACAGAATGCTTGGAATAACTGATAGTTATCAGGCTCCTGAAAAGATTATGAATATTCTAACAGGAGATGAAAAAGAGTGCATAAGAGTATTTAAGGAGTTTCTAAACTATTTCAAATGTGACATTAGCTACGACTGGTTTCATGAATACTTTGAAGATGAACATGCTGATAGGAAGAATAACAAGCAGGATTTTACTCCTAAATGTCTTTCAACTTTGGTTTCTAAGCTATTAGGTTCTGACACTGGCGTTACCTATGAGCCAACTGCCGGAACTGGCGGGATGCTTATCTCAAATTGGTACAATCACCGGAATGCTATCAGTTTTATTGATTATAAACCAAATGACCATCTGATAGTGTGTGGTGAGCTGTCTGATAAAACAGTACCTTTTCTTCTATTCAATTTATCTATTCGTGGAATATCCGGTATAGTATTCCACGGAGATACTTTGAGGAATGAGTATAAGGCAGTATATATATTAACTAATAGATTCAATTCCCCTTGTGATTTTTCAACAATCACCAAGTGGAAATAACCCTCAATACAAGAACAGTAATGAATAAAACTCAAAAGGAATTGTTAGCAAGGCTTATGGCTGTCACAAATAGTCTTGGAGGATCGCTTGACGGAACTGCGACCTGTGAACAAAAATATATTGATAGACAACATGCTCACATGCTCTCATACAAGGTCATATATGGTTTATTTGGCGATAATCCTAATAATCCATATCGTGAAGATGATATAAATAATGCCTATAAAGCTATTGAGGAAATGGAGAAACTGGAACAAAAGGTATATCCTGACCGGAGTGGCTTTTTGAAGGATGAAGAAAAATGATAACACTCAAAATAAAAATAGAAATGAGCGTTTTTGTAAAGCATTTCAGCAAGAAGGTACCCCACAGGTGGTACAGACATGGAAGAAAGGTGTTCCGGCTGACTCCTGAAAGCATGTTTGACAAGGAATCCCGGACTTTCCATTATGAATGTATCGAGAACAACTATAAAAGCGGGTGCTACATCATAGGGTTCAACCTTTATGATGACATGATCCCGATAACGGAGGATGAGTGGCGGAACGCTATGGAGAATTGCATAAACCCGTATTGATTATGAGTGAATATTCATTGAAAGAAAGAGTTCAGATGTTAACATCATCGCTTGTATATGGCGGTCCTATGACATTTGAGCAAATCAAGAAATTAGATTGTTATTCTATCTCCGGGAAGCTGAAAGATATGAATGGATAAAAACTAAATGTTTCAGCGGTGGTAAGCCGAATATCTATTCGGCAACGGCTAAAGGCCGAAGAATGGCTGAAGCAAGAGATTAATATTCAAATACAGAGTAAATATGAGTGAAGTAGAATTAAAGAAGTTGTTTCAAATAGAGGATATATTATCACTTCCTAATGCGATTTTTAAAATAATCTTTGATAATGACGAAAGATTGCATCATATATATCGAGAGTTATTACAACTCAATACTCATGATCTTTCAAGAGATTGGTTTCAAGATATATATGAGGGTGAATTGGCTCAAAGAAACCAAAACAAGCAGGATTTTACTCCTAATGTAGTAGGAATACTACTATCAAGATTGACAGGGGTTTCCAAAGGGGTGATTTACGAACCTACTGCCGGGAATGGTTCCCTTATTATTTCTAACTGGTGGCATAGAGTTAAAACTTTAGGAACTGATTTCAAACCGTCTGAACACCCCGTTGAATGCTGGGAGTTGTCTGATAGGTCTATTCCGTTACTCTTGCTTAATTTATCGATACGTGGTATTAATGCAACTGTGTATCATGGTGATGTACTTGTAAAATCAATAAAAAGTGAATATCGCTTGCTGAACGTGAAAGATATTCCATTCGATTTTTCCATTATAGAAAAGATTAGTTATGATTGACGATAATTTTATAAAGAATCTGTACCAATACACTAGGAAAAGAATCAATTTCTTGTTTCCTGGCATTGATATTAATTACATGGATATCTCTCATTCCGTTATAGCTGACGAACGTTTTTCTATTGAAAATTGGCGGGATTTGGTTGATCGCCTGATTTACGATGAGGTTTCCTTTATAAAAAGAAACAACCGTTTTGCGGAAGCTGATTTAGCAATTAGAAATGCTCCTGAAAATATTTTATTATGTAATAAATGTGGGGAGTATGTACCTGAAAGCAAATTCTATTTAAGTACGAAAATTTGTAATTCATGTTATTATATTGAAAATCGGGAAAAAATACTGAAGAATAATAAGGCATATCGGATTCGTAACAGAGACAAATTACTTGCCCGTAGGAAAGAATTGCGAAATGCCAATATTGAACATTATAGAGAATTGGAGAGGGCTAGTTACAAGCGTAGATATAAGGTTAATAAGGAAAAAATATTAGAGAAAAATAGAAAATATCAATTAGCTCACAAAAGTGAAATACGTGAGTATATGAAAATGTATTATCAAAAAAATAAATCACAATGGAAACAGTAATAGCAAATCCGCCCTTTTCCGCCAAATGGAGTGCAGATGTCTCTTTTATGGATGATGAACGATTTAGTGAAGTTGGGAAATTAGCCCCTAAATCAAAAGCTGATTATGCTTTTGTCTTGGATATAGTCCATAAACTGGATGTAACAGGGATTGCGGCTATAGTTCTTCCTCATGGAGTTTTATTTCGTGGCGCTGCCGAAGGTGTTATTCGCAGGTTTCTTATTGAAGATAAAAACTGCATTGATGCTGTCATTGGGCTACCGGCCAATATATTCTATGGTACTAGTATTCCTACTTGTATCTTGGTAATAAAGAAATGTCGTAAAGAAGATGACAACATCCTTTTTATTGATGCAAGCAAAGATTTTGAAAAGCTTAAAAACAAGAACTCTTTGAGTGATGAACAAATAGACAAGATTGTACAGACGTTCCAAGAGCGTAAGGAAATTAAGAAATACAGTCATTGTGCCACATTGCAAGAGGTTATGGCTAATGATTTTAATCTTAACATACCGAGATACATAGATGTATTTGAGGAAGAAGAACCTATTGACATTAAGGCTGTTATGGATGAAATAAAAGAGCTGGAAGCCAAACGTGCCGAATTGGATAAGGAGATTGATGTTTATTTGCGAGAATTGAAACTGATTTAAATAACAAATTTATAAGATATGAAATTGGATGATGTGTACAAGGCTTGGATTTCTGTAAAGAAAAGGCAAGTCAAGACTAGTTCACTGGCATCGTACCAGCAGATATACGTGAAAAAGCTTTCTCCAATATTAGGATGTATGGAAGTTGGGGAATTGAGCAAAAAGGTTATTGTGCCATTCATGAACGATCTTATGGATAATTCGGGGTTGTCTGTGAAGTACTGCAATGATATTCTGATAGTTCTAAAAATGCTAATTCGGTTTGCTGACGAAGAGTTAGACCTTGAGGTACATAACATTACATGGAAGATGGTATGGCCTAGTAAAAATAAGATAGCTGCTCAAAAGCTGGAACGTTATTCTCCTGCTGAATATAAGAAAATCGTCGATTACGTGTTAGCGAATCCATCTCCACGTAATCTTGGAATTTTGCTAACGATATGTTCTGGTATGCGTATAGGGGAAGTATGTGCCTTACAATGGAAGGATATAGATTTAGATAAAAAGACTATTCATATTTGTAAAACCTTAGAACGCATATATATGCCAGGCGAGGATGGTACATTTAATAAAGCAAAAACCCATATTGAGATTGGGCCCCCGAAAACTTCAAATTCTGATAGGTATATTCCTATCTTAAAGAACATTTTTCCTTTGGTGAAGAAGTTTTCTGCTGTGTGTAATCCCGATTATTATGTGTGTACTTGTGGTGAGCAATATACAGAACCTCGGACTTTGCGGAATTATTATGAGAAATTTATTCTTGAAAAGGTAAAACTAGACCACTGTATCAAGTATCATGGATTAAGGCACACCTTTGCCACGACTCTTATAGAGAATAAAATTGATGTCAAAACTGTATCTACTATTCTTGGTCATTCAGATGTAGGTACCACTTTGAATATTTATGTTCATCCATCAGAGGAAGCTAAAACCGATGCTGTTAATTCAGGATTAAGGAGAATTTTTAAATAGCCCCAAATAAGCGATGAATATTGGAATATTAGCAGTCGATAGCAATTATCCTAATCTAGCTTTGATGAAGATAAGTAGCTATCACAAGGCAAGAGGTGATAATGTAGAATGGTATAATCCCCTTTGTTCTTATGATAAGGTTTACATTGCAAAAGTATTTAGCTTTACGCCGGATTACGGCTATTACATCAATGCCGATCAAGTTGAGAAAGGCGGTACTGGGTATGACATAAAAAAGGTTCTTTTGCCAGAGATTGATAGAATGATTCCTGATTACGATCTGTATAATGTTGATAAAAATTTGGCTTATGGCTTTCTCACCCGCGGATGTCCAAACCACTGTAAGTGGTGTGTGGTACCGAAGAAAGAAGGAAACATCGCTACTTACATGGATATTGAAGAGATAGCCGTTAATGGGAGAAAAAACATTATACTCATGGATAACAACATACTTGCATCCGACTACGGTTTGCAGCAGATTGAAAAGATTATCTCCATGGGAGTACGTGTAGACTTCAATCAAGGTTTAGACGCCCGGCTGGTAACGGATGATATAGCCCGGTTGCTTGCTCGTGTTAAATGGATTAAGCGCATACGGTTCGGTTGTGATACACCGGGACAAATTGCAGAATGCGAACGTGCTACGGCTTTGATTGACAAATACGGGTATAAAGGCGAGTACTTCTTTTACTGCATCTTATTGAAGGATTTCAAAGAAGCATTTGAACGAGTAAATCATTGGAAAAAGAAGGGTGGTCGGTTCTTACCACATTGTCAGCCTTACCGGGACTTAAATAATCCTCGTCAAATTATTCCTCAATGGCAAAAGGATTTAGCTGGATGGGCTGATAAGAAGTGGATTTTTAGAAGCTGTGAGTTTAAAGACTTCATCCCGCGAAAGGGATTTGTCTGTAGTGAATATTTTGATAACAATTAGAGTAAAACAGGATAGATATGAGCATAAAGATTGATAAAAGAGCATACATGAAGCTAATCAAAGAGGATTTGGATTGGCTTAATAAAGAATGCCCTGTTGGACTGGAGAAAGATCATATAGAGGCTGTATTGCGTAAATCTATTGATTTACTATATCCAAAAGATGAAAATCTTAAAGTAAGATGCCCTTATTGTGGCTCTACAAAGGTTATCATGTTTGACGCAGATAACGACATGTGTAATAAATGTGGGAAGTATTTCCCCAGTAAATAACCTTCATAACAAGATAGATATGAATTTTAAATCATTGGTAGCTCAATTAGCAAATCGCATCAATCAGCCATATGTGGTTGAAACATATATGCGTACAGTTTTTGCGTCTGGTGTTGAGTGGCAGAAAAAGCAATCTCCTTGGATAAATGTAAAGGAACGGTTACCAGAGGTAGAGACAAGTGTATTTTTCACTGTAGAATGGAAAGATCTCCATAAAGGATATTTTGTTGGGGTATATTATGGAAGTGGGCACTGGGAATCCGAGCATCGAATATTCTTACCAGATTCATCTATGGGGTGTATTACTCACTGGATGCCAATACCGAAATTTAGCGAATGACAGTCTTGATATTTGGTCAAGAGAGTTAATAATTAAATTGTACGATTAGGGCTTAATGTATTGAGTAGCCATATTCAATCCTTTTGTTATAATATTATCGATGACTTTCATTTCTATTTTATTGCCACAAAGACTTTCGTTGAACTTTAATTCTGTAATTGTTAGTTTATCATCTGTTATTTTTTCAATTGAGAAATAATGGTTTGAACCTTCAATGGCTATGCTGTCTGTGTTTTGGATATATTTACTGCATAGTGTAAAAGAACTTGTGAGATTTAGTCTCTCGGATATTGTAGTAAAATCACTTGTAAGTGACTGAATTATATTAAAAAGGTTGATGTCCATTCTTTTTAATATTGCAAAAAACTTTGTTGCGGAATTTAGTGTGTAGAATTTCATAAGAAGATTAGCATTAATTGTTTCACAGATAATTTGTTTTTCTATATCATCTAAAATATGTTTGACGTCACGAACTGATAGCTTATCTATTTTATTGCCAATAGTTTCAATATCATAACAAGATAGTCTCAATTTTTTCAATCTTTTTGCTGGGATGTTACATTCTTTATCAATGTATGTATATAAATATTCTATAGCAATTTGATTGATTGAGTAATAGAAAGGATAGTGAGTAATAAATTTGTTGATATATCCATTATAATTGGCTTCTTTCCCATAAAAATGGTGAAACAAATGTGATGTGATTTCATAATCGAAGACAGTAACAATATTGTCAAAACCGAATTTGTTCGGTTTGATATCCCTTTGATTACAGAAATCAAGATGTGCACCTAGTACATTTAATATTCTGAAAAGATGTGCTGGATCTATTCTGTCTAGATCTTCAATTATTAATAATGTTTTTTTCTTTTGGCTTCTGTTGATATACTGTAGAGCTTGCTCTATCATTTTGGTATATGTATCACATTCATATAAACCACCTTTTTGATGTGTGAAAGTAGCCAAGAAACTTTTGTATGTTTCTTTTTTCTTTTGATAATTGTCAAAGATTCCTTTGGTTTTATCTATAATTTTTTGAATAAAGGCACTATGGGGTAGGAAAGAGACAAGAAATGACACTACTTCCATGAGATTTTCCATATTAAATATGGAATCAGCTAGTGCTTCAAAGTCAATGTTGCATAGAATGTCATCTTCTGCGAGACGAATAATTATATCTCGTTTTATATATTCAAAAATATCTGCATTTTCTGCAACTGAATAGTTTACAGGGTATAGTGTAATAAAGTAATAATCATCTTTGTATTTTTCCTTGAATTCTTTTAGGAAATAACTTTTTCCATCACCAAACTTTGCAGAAAAAATAGTTCTGTCATTGGACTGTAAATGTTCATAAAAGGATTCTAAGTGCTGTGTTATTGGTATTTCAAAGCTCATAATATTTCATTTTTGTGGTGCAAAATTAATCATAAATAGTATATAAACATGATATAAATTAACTCTTTTGAATGAATTATTTTTATGTTGAACCTTTGGTGTATTGTTTATTCAATACACCTTTATTTTTTTGTAATGATGAGAAAAATGATTGTAACCGGCAGTGAGGGATTTATTGGTAAAGCCCTTTGCCGAGAATTAGCAAAAAGAGGTGTTGAAGTCATAGGACTTGACCGAAAGTCTGGTAGTGAAGCTACGAAAGTATGCGAGCTTCTGAAGAATGAAGATATTGATTGTGTGTTCCATTTGGCGGCGCAAACTAGTGTGTTTAATGGAAACCTGGAACAGATCAGGAAGGATAACATTGATACTTTCATGCGAGTAGCTGATGCATGTAACCAGTATCATGTGAAGTTAGTATACGCTAGTTCGTCAACGGCGAATCCGGAGAATACCACTTCCATGTATGGAATAAGCAAGTATTTCGATGAACAGTATGCATCTATCTATTGTAAGGCTGCGACCGGGTGCCGGCTGCATAATGTATATGGACCTAATCCGCGAAAAAGAACTCTTCTCTGGTTCCTGATAGAAAAGGAAAACGTGTCTTTATACAATTGTGGTCAGAATATCCGGTGCTTCACTTACATAGATGATGTCGTCGAAGGGCTTATTTATGCGGTGGGCTGTAACCGGCAGCTTATCAATATTTGTAACGTCCAACCTGTGACTACTATGTATTTTGCTTCTTTAGTAAAATACTACAAACCGCTTGAAATTGAGCTAATTAATGAAAAACGGGATTTTGACAATTTAGAGCAGTCGGTGAACCGGGATATCTATTTAGTACCTTTGTCTTATACATCTGTCGAGGATGGAGTAAAGAAGATTTTTGATGAAAAGAAAGGGAAAGATATGTCGTATTGATGACTGGGATAAGCCGGAAGCGGTGAAATGTAAGAGCTGGTCTCATCAGGAACGGTTATGTGATTTGAGAGAAAAGGTGTCACTTCATAAAAAGGGTGATATCTATTACATCTCCCAGTTCACTCGTTCCAAGACTGGTACCAGCTTTTCAGAAATTAAACAGTCGGAGGAACTTGCATCATTCTTTGCAGAGAGAGCGTGTGAGTTTCTCCACCGCTTCATAGTAGGGGGATATGAAGGATGGTGTATAGTCACCACACCGCGACGGAGACACAACGAGGGCTTTCATTTTTCAACCTCTATCTGTACGAAAATTGCGGGGGCGGTGAAAATACCATTCTATGAGAATGCAATCCAGTGCCTAACTAAAGATAGATTGAATCCGGAATTCTTTCTTCTTCGTCCGATAAAGGAAAAGAAAATAATAGTGTATGATGACATATTAACAACTGGCAGCACACTGCTTGCCACCTATGAGCTTTTAAAGGATAGAGAGCAGCTTCTTTTTCTCGTAGGAATAAATAACAATTGATATGGGAAAGCAAGAGAAACCATTAACATTCAAGCAAGAGAAATTCTGTAAATACTACGTTGATACAGAAGGTAATGCTAGTGAAGCATATAGGATGTCTTATGATGCGTCAAAGATGAAACCTGAAACGATTTGGAGTGCTGCTAGCAGATTGTTAGCCAATAGCAAGGTTAGTGCAAGGATAAGTGAGATTAAGCAACAGAGGGCGAAAGAGACTGAAGTAGAGAGGAAAACGGTCGAAAAGGTATTAATGGATATTGTACTCGCTGATCCCGATGATTTACATTATGTAGACCCTGTTACCGGGAAAACAAAGATGAGAAGTCCGTCCCAACTTCCAAAGCGTGCCCGTAATGCGTTGAAGAAGATTCAGAATAATAGAGGAGTGGTTAATTATGAGTTCAACGGCAAGACAGAAGCCGCCCGGATTCTTGGTGCCTGGAATGGATGGGAAGCCGATAAGAATGTCAACATCAAAGGTGGAGACGGAAATAAAGTCGGTGAACTTCGTATCGGATTTGAAGATAATGAGAATTCGGAAGAATAGAACAATTTGAACTGCAAAATCCGGTATTCATCCTACGGAGAAACCTTACTTTTAGAACAATATGGTTATAAATTATAAGAAGCTAAATCCTAACGGATTCTATCTATTGAAGTACTTGAATGATGAGACTATCCGTTTTATCATTCTCTATGGAGGTTCATCTTCCGGTAAGTCGTATAGTGTGGCACAAACCATACTGATACAGACATTACAGGATGGTGAAAACAATCTTGTCATGCGTAAGGTAGGAGCTTCTATTCTCAAAACCATTTATGAAGATTATAAAGTCGCTGCGGCCGGTCTTGGCATCTCCCATTTGTTCAAGTTCCAACAGAATACTATTAAATGTCTGGTAAATGGTGCGAAGATAGATTTCTCCGGTCTTGACGATCCGGAGAAGATAAAAGGTATCTCTAACTATAAGCGAGTTCAGTTAGAGGAATGGTCAGAGTTCGAGCATCCGGATTTCAAGCAGCTACGTAAACGTTTGCGTGGTAAGAAAGGGCAGCAGATTATTTGTACCTTTAACCCGATCAGTGAAAGCCATTGGATAAAGAAAGAGTTTATTGATAAAGATAAATGGCATGATGTACCGATGACTGTTACCATTGCCGGCAAAGAGTTGCCGGAAGAACTTACCAAAGTCAAATCCGTAAAAAAGAACGCACCCAGGCAAATACTTAATCTTCGTACTAAGCAAATCGAGGAACAGGCACCTAATACAGTTATTATCCAATCTACCTATCTGAATAATTTTTGGGTAGTTGGTAGTCCTGATGGCACATACGGTTTTTATGATGAGCAATGTGTTGCCGACTTTGAATATGATAGAGTTCACGACCCGGATTATTATAATGTGTACGCATTGGGAGAATGGGGTGTCATTCGTACCGGTAGTGAGTTCTTCGGTTCCTTCAATCGTGGCAAACATTCCGGTGAACATAAGTATGTTCCGGACTTACCTATTCATATCTCTGTCGATAACAACGTGCTTCCGTATATCAGTGTATCATATTGGCAGGTCGATTTCACAACTGGTACCAAGGTTTGGCAATTCCATGAAACGTGTGCTGAAAGCCCCAACAATACAGTAAAGAAAGCTTCCAAACTTGTTGCAAAGTATCTGAAATCTATCCAATATTCTGATAGGTTATATGTACATGGTGATGCATCAACGAAAGCAGCAAACAGCATTGACGATGAGAAGCGTTCCTGGATGGACTTATTCATAGACACATTGCAGAAAGAAGGGTTCGAGATTGAAGATAAGGTAGGCAACAAGAATCCGAGTGTCGCAATGACCGGTGAGTTTATCAATGCTATCTTTGATTGTACTGTTCCCGGTATAGAGATATACATTGACGAATCATGTTCGGTATCTATTGAGGACTACATGAGCGTACAGAAAGATGCTAACGGTGCCATTCTTAAAACTAAGGTCAAGAATAAAACTACCTTGCAGACTTATGAGGAGCACGGGCACCTGTCTGATACGTTCCGATATGTCGTTGTGGATTTGTGTAGTGAGCAGTATATAGAGTTTAGTAACCGGCGAAAAAGAAACTTGTATGCTTGTAATGGCACTGTTAATTTCTTCAATCCAGATACCGAATGTAAATACACTAAGAAGATTCTATATGTGATGCCGAATGTTAATGGGAAATTTGTCCTTATACAAGCGTTTAGATGTGGGAATAAATGGCATGTTGTTGATGTCGTATTTATGGATACTACTTCAACAGAAGATATACGTTCTTCTATTTTGTCCCATGAATCTGATTCATGTGTAATTGAATGTACAGATGCTTATTTCCCTTTTATCCGGGAACTCCGTTCTAGTACAAACAAGGAGATTCGTGTAATGAAAGAGTTTCCGGATGTAGACAAGCGTATTGCTGCAACATCTGATTATGTGAAAAATAGTATTCTTTTTTCTGCATCAAAAGTAGAATCTGATACGGAATATGTTGCCTTCATGAATAACCTGATGGACTATAATAAAGATAGTGAAACAAAAGAGGCCAGTGCTGTTTTGAGTGGGCTAGTACAGTTCGTTGTAAAATTAGGTTTGAATTGAATTGTATTATATGTGATTGAAAATAAGAATGTTATATTGTTGATGTTATGCTTTCGTAATTTCAAGATTTTAGTGTTTTGGAAAACGGTTTTCCTTTTTACTTAGTTTTGCTCAAAAAGGAACCCAATGAATATTTTTTTTGATAATCTATTTGGAAAGAAATCTAAGACTAAAGGTGAAGTTGAAATAGTTACTTCATCTGAAAATAAGGATATAGATACTCAAAGTGGCAAGGCTGAAAAATGGTCAGTTGCATACATTGAGGACCTTACTAGTCCTATTGTAGCGGGCAGTAACTATCTAACGCTATTCAGTACGATACCTGAAGTCTTTTTTCCGATCGATTATATTGCATCGCGAATTGCAGGTGCTAATTTTCAATTGAAGAAAACTAAGGATGATAGTGTAGTATGGGCAAACAGACGAATGAATGGCATACTTAGCCGTCCTAATTGTTTGATGCGTTGGAAAGAATTGATTTATCAGCACCATATTTATAAATTGTGTACAGGGAATAGCTTTATTCGTGCTGCTATGCCTGATGTCTTTTCTACAGCTGAAAAATGGAGATATTGCGATAATTATTGGGTGCTACCTTCTGATAAGACTATTGTAGAACCTGTTTACGGGAATATGCCATTGTTTGGCATTGCCCAAACAGAAGATATTATTCGTAGCTATCGTTTGGAGTATGGTTGGAATGGTAGTTTGGAAATTCCTCCATACCAAATATGGCATGATAGAGACGGAAATGCAGAGTTCTATTCAGGGGCTATGTTCTTGAAGTCCAAAAGTCGTCTTGCTTCTCAAAATAAGCCAATGTCAAATCTAATAGCTGTATATGAAGCTAGAAATGTGATTTATGTAAAGCGGGGTGGATTGGGTTTTATTGTAAGTAAGAAAACTGATGCTACCGGTTCAATAGCGTTGACTGACGATGAAAAGGAACAGCTTTTGAAGCAAAATTTTGAGAAGTATGGTGTAAGGAAGGGCCAGGTACCTTATGGTATTTCAGATGCAGACATTGACTTTGTTCGTACTAATCTTTCTATTGCAGAGTTACAGCCGTTTGAAGAGACTTTGGCTGATGCAATAAATATTGCAGGGGCATACGGCATCCCTGCCGTTCTTGTTCCGCGAAAAGACCAGTCCACATTTAGCAATCAGGCTACTGCTGAAAAGAGCGTATATTGTTCAACTGTTATTCCTATGGCCAAACAATTCTGCAAGGATTTTACAGCTTTCCTTGGTCTTGAAGGAGGGGGATATTATTTGGATTGTGATTTCTCTGATGTTGATTGTTTGCAGGAAGGATTGAAAGAATCCGAGGACGTAAAGACAAATATAAATAAACGTTGTCGTGAACAATTCTCATGTGGGCTTATAACACTCAATGACTGGCGTGCCCAAATAGGCGAAAGTATGATAGAAAATCCCTTGTTTGACAAATTGAAATTTGATATGTCAGATGAGGAACTGGATAAAGTAAATCGAGTTTTTAACACTAAAAGTGGAGATGAAAAAGATGGAAGAGAAAATCAAAAGCCTTCAGTACAAGACAAAGGCAAATGATGTTGATGAGAAGGGTATCGTTACCGTTGCGGTGAACGGTATCGGTGTGAAGGACTCACAAAATGACATATCTATGCCCGGCTCATTCAATAAGACATTGAAAGAAAATATTGGTCGGATGCGTTGGTTCCTGAATCATCGTACAGACCAGTTGTTAGGTGTTCCGTTGAGTGGTAAGGAAACAGAAGGTAATTTGGTTATGGTCGGTCAGTTAAATCTTGAAAAACAGATTGGCCGTGATACGTTAGCTGATTATAAACTGTTTGCAGAGAATGGCAGAACACTTGAACATTCTATTGGGGTCAAGGCCATTAAAAGAGATTCTGTTGATCCCTGTAAAGTGCTTGAATGGCGTATGATGGAATATTCAACATTGACAAGTTGGGGGAGTAATCCCCAGACGTTCCTTGTGAATATTAAGTCTGCTACTGCTGACCAGGTAAAGGAGGCTGTTGATTTCGTTCGTAAAGCGTTCTTGCAGCATGGATATAGTGATGAGCGTTTAAAAGGTTACGATATGGAATTAAGTTTATTACTGAAGAGCCTCAACGGTGGTGCCGTTGTCTCATGTCCTCATTGTGGTCATCAATTTGATTATGATGCAGAAACGGAGCATACCTTTGCCCAGCAGGTATTGGACTATGCTGCTGATTATCAGAGATGGATAACACAGGACATTGTAAGGGAAGAAATGGAGAAGCTCACTCCGGAGATTAGAACCCAAGTAATTTCTCTTATTGATTCTGTCAAATCAGAAAAGAAAGAATTTACTCAAAAGGGTCTACAAGACCTTATGAATTATGTAAGATGTCCCCACTGTTGGGGAAAAGTATATCGTTCGAATGCTATTCTGCAAAACACTTCTGAAGATACCACCGGAAAAAATGAGCCGTCTGTTGACACTCAAGAAAAGAATGACGGGGAAAATGGGAACGATGAAGTAACGATTAAAGCCGCTGATAATGGCACTTTACTCGATTTCAAGAGTTTGAATAGCTGTTTCGAGAATAAATAACTTAAAATTTAAATTTTATGCCTAAAAAATTTACAGTATCAGATTTTAATCTGAAAACAGACGGTCTGCCGGCAGAACAGAAAACTTTCATGGAAAACATCGTCGGCATGATGTGTGAAGTAGTTAACAAGTCACTTGAAGGATTTGCCTCACCGGAGGAGGTAACGAAACAGTTTGGTGACATCAATAATCTATTGAAAGCCTATGATGGAGAAAAGTTCCAGCAATTGGTAAAGGACAACGAGCAACTTGTAGAACAAGTTAAAACTCTTGGTGAAAGTATCGAGAAAATGAAGCAGAAAGGTCTTTCTATGGATACTATCAACAAGTTTGACGAGAAATTGAACGAGATGCTTGATTCTGAAAAATTCAGAGATTTCGCAGAAGGAAAAACACGCAAATCAGGAGAATTTGACGGCTTCTCCTTGAAAGATGTCGTTTCCATGACTGACAATTACACCGGTGATTTGTTGATTACTCAACAACAGAAACGTGTTGTGACTCAGGTTGCCAACAAAAAGTTGCATATGCGTGATGTATTAACGACGCTGACAGCTGATCCTGCATATCCTCAACTCGCCTATGCGCAAGTATATGCTTTCAACCGCAATGCCCGTTTTGTAACAGAGAACGGTCGTTTACCGGAATCAAGTATCAAGGTAAAAGAGATACAGACAGGAACTAAGCGCCTTGGTACTCATATCCGTATCTCAAAACGTATGTTGAAATCAAGAGTGTACATTCGTTCCTACATCTTGAACATGCTTCCTGAAGCTGTTTGGATGGCAGAAGACTGGAACATTTTGTTTGGTGACGGTAATGGTGAGAATTTGCTTGGTATTATTAATAATACTGGGGTGACTTCTGTAGAGAAGATTATTAGTACAGCCATTGTTACAGGTGCCGCCGGTGCTGTAAAAGCTATTACCGGATATAACGGTGATAAGGATGTGATTGTAGAGTTTGCAGAACCACAGGATTTGATTCTTGATGGAATGAGTATCACGTTCGCTGGCGCCGCTGTTCTTACAGAACTGAACAAAACACACGCTCTTGTGAAAATGGAAGATGGTCGTATCCTTATTCCTGGTGTCGCGTTCTCCGGTGCTGAAACGGCTACGGATAAAATGACATTCAGTGTTCATGAAGCCGGCTTTAAGAACATTGAGGAACCCAACTCTGAAGATGTAGTGAAAACAGCTTTCGCCGCAATGACATATGCCCAGTATTTTCCGAATGCTATTATTCTAAATCCAATGACTGTTAACGGTATGGAATCAGAAAAAGATACGACAGGACGTAATCTTGGTATCGTTAAAATGGTTGATGGGGTGAAATATATTGCCGGTCGTCCGATTATCGAGTATGGTGGTATTCTTCCAGGTAAGTATCTTTTAGGTGACTTTAACCAAGCCGCAAATTTGGTTGATTATACCACTTTGACACTTGAATGGGCTGAAGATGTGGAGACCAAGCTTTGCAATGAGGTTGTGCTGATGGCACAAGAAGAAGTTATCTTCCCGATTTATATGCCGTGGGCTTTCGCTTATGGGGATTTGGCCGCATTGAAGACTGCAATAACTAAAGCGTAGGATTATGGATTACATACTTAGAGGTAACGATAAGGATGTAACCAATGTGCTTAAAGAGCAACGCATTCGGATTAATAGAGGGATGATTCAACTCATCCCTATTTCCGAATGTGGTCTTGTTACAGAAGAAGATGCCCGAAAGACATTGGAATGTATGCTTGCAGAGAAAAATGAAGAGATTGGCAGGCTTACTGCATCCATTGCAGAGAAAGATAAGACAATTGTTGAACTGACAGAAGAGCGTGAAACAATGAAAGCTCGCATTGCAGAACTTGAAGTACAGGTGCCTTCTGATGAAAAGAATCTTCCGGTTGCCGATTCAAAAGATTTGCAAGAGGAAGATGCCAAGGAGGTAATTGTTACAGATGATAAAGCCGTTTCCGTGGAAGATGAAAAGAAAACCGGGAAAGGCAAGACTTCTAAATAACTATCGCTATGTTGATTGATGTTTCATATTTTATGTCAGGTCCCAGGCATATTGAGAATGTTTCGGTCGCTGAAATGCCTTCGCCCCAATCTCTTGCTGTGAATGAGGTGATAAATGGGTATATTAAGGCATTTCAGCCCGAATTTCTCCGGAATGTTGTTGGTGTGACTCTTTCCCAAGCTATCACAGATTATTTGGAGCTTATTGAACGAGAAAAGGAAGATTCTTCAGATGAAGTTGATATTTCAGAAGAGAAGGAAGCCCCCCAGTCCGGATATGCAGTATTATGCGAGAAGCTGTGTGAACCGTTCGCTGACTATGTCTTTTATCATATTCTTCGTGACGCAAACACCCAGGCTACAATAACCGGGCTTGTTCGTTTGAAATGTGCTAATGAATATGTAGCTCCTTTGAAGAGACAAGTAAGCACATGGAATAGCATGGTAGAGAAGAATAAACAGTTTGTTGAATGGGCTATGTCGAATGATTGTCCTTTCGATGTGAAAATAACCAAGAATCTTTTGACCCCAATTAATGCTTTCAATTTATGATAGATTTAGATATAACAGAACTGTTTGAGGAGATTGTAAAGGAACTTCCAGAAGGGCTTGAAATCCTCTATCCAAATGGGAAAGGGGGAACTAAAGTTGTGAAATCCCCAAGGTTGAATTACATCTTCGGTAGCAGTCAATATATCAAAGATATTTTAGATGAATACAGTAAGTCTTCTGCCCAGTCTGAAAGGAAGTTTCCATTGGTTGCACTATTCACTCCAATTAGTGAGGATAGAGGTGACGCGGATTATTTTTCAAAAGCAAAGGTTTCGTTAATTATAGCATGTTCTTCTTGTAAAGAGTGGAGCAATGAGATGCGCAGAATCACATCTTTTAAAAATATCCTTCGGCCAATCTATAAACGTTTATTGGAAGTATTATATGAAGATTCTCGGTTCGACTGCGACTATGACGAAAAAGTGAAACATAGTTATTCAGAAAACTATTCATATGGCAGATACGGAGCCTATACAGATTCCGGTGAGGCTGTGAGCGAGCCGATTGATGCCATAAATATACGCTCGATGGAAATAAAAATTAATAATCTTAATTGTAGAAGAAAATGAGAAAGATTAGAACGTGTAAGGGTTCCCGGATGAACACTGGTAGTTCTGCTTGTAGCATTGACTGGAAAAAAGTCAAAGGTGCTATCTTGACAGAACATGGTGTCAAACTCCCTGCTGATATAACAGGTGAGAAGTTGCTCGAATTGTGCCATGCAGACCGTCCCGGGCGTATTTACCCTATTTTGCCATTCCTGGAGTATGCCAAGAATGGTGGAGAGCCCCAAGTTAATGCTGTAGGGTACGGTGCAAGTGAATACAACGGGCTTAGCGCTCAAACAGACACCTTCACTTTGAAGAAATTTGATGAGGTTTTGAATGCCCAGCTTCTGAAATGTGCCAATAAAGGATGGGACGTTTACTTTTGGAATCAGGATAATATGTTGATCGGTTATAATGATGACACTGATATCCTTGCCGGTATTCCGATGTCTACTGTTTACCCGACCGTGACACAGTACCCGACCAGTAGTGCTAAGTCTGCGATGACTGTTAGTTTTTCACATGAAGATGTGGAAGACAGCCAATTGCACTTTGACTACGTGCAGTTAGACTTCAATCCCAAGAATTTCGTTAAAGGCTTGGTTGATGTTGTGTTTCAAAAGTTGGAGGCCGAAAATACTTACAAAATAGTTGAAGTTGTTGGTGGTTATGACCGTACAGAAGAATTTGGCAGTCTTATTGCTGATGGTGCTGCTGAAGTTATGAATAACGTAACTTCTGCTACATATTCGGATGGTATCATTACCATTGTTCCTAAAGCCGGGGCGGTTCCTTCGTTGAAAGCTCCTTCTGTATTGTATGAAAAAGGAATCAGAGGTATCGAGCAGGTGTCATGAAGGTAGATAATGTTACGTTCGTCGAGGTTGCTGTGAAGGGCATGACGAAGGAAGAGTTTATTAATGCACACATTAAAGTCGTGTGGCAGGAACTGAAGGAAGCTGACCGCAAGAAGAAGCTCTCGGAAGTGTACGATGCGATAACTAAGTAACCGACGGGCTGGGGTGTGATTACAGCCCGGCCCGTTATATTTTTACTGTATGGCAGATTTTGATGAATTACATAGAGTTATTCATTCCATTGCATCCGGGTTTGAAGAGGAATGTATTAGGTGTATGGAAGAACATAAGAATGTGCTCGTTGATTGCATTCAGGAACAATTATATTCCGGTCTGGACGGTACTGAACATCTATTGAATCCCGATTATGATACTGACACCTATTTTAACGAGCCCGGACCCTGGCAGAACCGTGCGGAACAATATAAACGATGGAAAGAGAGGATAACTCCACCTCTTAGAAGTGAGATGCTTTATTTGCCACCGCGTCCAGTTGAGGTACCTAACCTCTTTATTACTGGTACTTTCTATGATAGTATAACTGCCGATAGAATTGATTCCGGGCTTCGATTCTCAACGAAAGGATTTACGGACGGTAGTTCTATTGAGAAGAAATACGATGAGCAGATTTTAGGCATTGGTGATACAGCTAAAGAGTACTTTAATATTATGTATCTCCGTCCCTGGATGGAACGTTTCTTTTCAGAATGTGGATATCGGTAAAAAATGGCTTGTAGTTGCGAAATAAAAAAGATGCAGAGTGAACTGGAACGTATCAGTGATCTTGCAAAGAAAGCAGCTGTCTTGGATGGTTGCATGTATGTCGTTTATCAGAAAGAAGATGGTACCTATGCTTTTGATAAACTTGGAGTTGAGATAAAAGGAAAGATTATTGAATATAGACATTATCTGTAATTATGGATTTAAAATTGAAAGATTTCGTTGATGAGAACGACTTGCAGAAGTTAGTTGAGCTTGATAATATTATTGAGCGTGTGAGGGCTGATTATGTTAATGCAGCCAAAGAATTAGCAAAAGGTTTGAAACTAAATGTAGAAGGAGTTGCCGACCTTGAAAAGTTGAGTAATCTTTATAATACCCAAGCAAAAACGGCTGGTTCTGCATCTGCTGAATTAACCGAAGCTCTTAGAAAACAGTCTGAAATAACTCAAACTGTCAGTAAGAAGATAGAGGAAAAGCTAAATGTAGAGAAATTATCTGCTGCTGAACTGAAGAAACTAACCAAGGCAAACTCGGATAATGCTGTGTCCTTGGAAAAGGCTGCTAAAACGGAAGCTAACTTGACAAAAGCGCAGAATGCCGGTAATACTACTCGTAAGAAAGCTGTTTTATCTGAAGAAGAACGTTTAAAACTTATCAGAACTGCTATTACCTTGACTAATCAGGAAGTACATAGCCGTTCACAAGCAAAGGAAATGAATAAGCAGCTGCAAAAGGCTGTTGATGTTTTGAAAGATACGGATGAAAACTATATTCGTACACTTGCCCGTCTTAATTCTACTATTGGAATCAACACTGATTACATAAAGCGAAATTCCGATCGATATAGTCAACAGAAAATGACTATTGGTGCATACCGGGAAGAAGTAAAGGCTGCATGGGTTGAGATACAGAACGGTAATAAGTCCATGCAGAATATGGGTATTATTGCCCGGAATGCAGGAAGGATGCTTAAAACGGAGATGGCTCCTGGGCTAAGCCAAGTTAGTGCAGGATTGAAAGGATGGGCTGCTGGATATATTGGTGCACAAGCTGTTGTTAGTGGAGTTGTTGCTTTATTTACAAAACTGCGTGAAGGAGTAGGTGATATTGTTAAATTTGAATTAGCTAATAGTAGGCTTGCTGCAATATTAGGAACCACTTCTGATAAAGTGAAGGAGTTAACTGCGGATGCTCAACGTTTGGGTGCTACAACGAAATACACTGCATCCGAAGCTACGGATTTGCAAATAGAACTTGCTAAACTAGGTTTTACTCGAAAAGAAATATTAGATGCAACAGAGCACGTTCTAAAATTTGCACAAGCTACCGGGGCAGAATTAGCAGATGCGGCTTCATTGGCAGGTGCTTCTCTTCGTATGTTTAATGCTGATACAAGAGAAACTGAAAGATATGTGTCTGCGATGGCTGTCGCAACAACCAAAAGCGCATTGTCGTTTTCATATCTCGCTACTGCATTACCAATTGTTGGACCGGTTGCAAAAGCCTTTAATTTCAGTATTGAAGATACTTTGGCTTTGTTGGGTAAATTATCGGATGCCGGCTTTGATGCTTCAATGGCTGCTACTGCTACCCGTAATGTTTTTCTAAATTTAGCTGATAGTAATGGAAAGCTGGCAAAGGCGTTAGGTAAGCCCGTTAAAACATTGCCTGAGTTAGTTGAAGGATTGAAATCGCTAAAAGAAAAAGGGGTAGACTTGAATACTACTCTTGAATTAACTGATAAGCGTAGTGTTGCCGCTTTTAATGCCTTTCTCACCGCTGTTGATAAAATATTACCACTTAGAGAACAGATTACTGGTGTAGAACGTGAATTGGGCGATATGGCTCACACGATGGGAGATAATGTTCATGGAGCTCTTGCTAACTTATCTTCAGCATGGGAAGCGTTTATGCTTTCTTTCTCCGAGTCAACGGGACCTGCTAAGGAGTTTCTTAATTGGATGGCTGATAAAATAAGAGGTATCGCCAATGATTTGAAATCTCCTGAAGAAAAAATAGAAAAGATAGATTATAATTTTAGAACACTTGCAAAAAAAGATGCGAACAAAAAGTTATTGGAAGTAGAAAAAGATTTCCAGACAGAATATAAGAGGCTTATTGATGCTGGTGATACAGAGGAACAAGCATACACAAAAGCTGTTATTCAAATGAAAAATAAACGTATTGAAGTAACGGCCCAAGAGAGAGAAGCTTTAAAACGGATGAAAACTCGTGCTCAATATGCAACATCAGAGTTTGAAGATATGTCTTGGATAAAGAATGGTGCTGCTAAAATGTTTGGCTATTACACATCGGAAGCAGAAAAAGCGGATAAGGCTCAGTTGGAATTTTCTAAAAACTTATTTAAAATAGCATCTAGCGATGAGTTTAATCGTGGACTTGATGTGATTGCAGAAAAGTTCCGTCCAAAGGGTAACGACAAAAATGGTTCAGGTATAACAGTCCTTACTGATAAAGAAAAACGTGAACAGGAAAAAGCTCTCAAAGAGAAGCTGAAAATTCATGAAACTTATCAGGAATCAGAACTAGCTCTTATGGATGAGGGACTGGAGAAAGAACTTGCTAAAATTGGTGTTGCTTACTCAAAGAAGATTGCTGCCGTCAAGGGTAATAGCAAAGAGGAAATTGCTACACGTCAAAATTTAGCTAAGGAAATGCAGGAAAAGCTAGATGAGTTTACTATTAAGTATAATTCTGATCGTGAGAAGAAGGATGTTGAGAACGCTCTTGCTGTTGTAAAAAAGGGGTCCCAGGAAGAACTTGATTTGAAATTGCACCAGTTGGAATTGCAACGTGAAGCAGAAATTGATGCAGCAGAGAAAACAGGTGAAGATGTTTTTCTCATTGACGACAAATATGCAAAAAAGAAACAAGAACTTTACGAAAGACATGCATCCGATCAGGTGCAATTAATTGCAGAGAATGCAGCGCATGAGCAGGAAATCCGGGATGCTGCCTATGTTATGGATACGCTTGCTCTTAAAAAACAGTTAGCTTCTAAGGAAATAACCCAGCAGGAGTATGCAGAACTTGAGTATCAGTTAAAATTAGATTATGTACGTAAAACCTCGGAAGCTGCCATTGACGCTTTGGAATCCGAACTTGCTACTGCCAACTTGAGTACGGACAAAAGGGAGAAACTTGAGGAGAAACTTGCAAAATTGAAAGTGGACCTTGCCCAAAAAGAAGCAGAAACAGAAATAGATGCTATCAATAAAGTTACTAAAGCGGATGAGAAAGCACAGAAAGAACGTCAGAGGAATCTGAAAAAATGGCTTCAAACTGCATCTCAAGCAGTGGGTGCTATTGGTGATCTAGTCTCTACTATTTATGATGGTCAGATTCAGAAAATAGAAGAAGAGCAGGAAGCTAATGATGAGAAATATGATAAGGATGTAGAACGAATACAGAATCTAGCTGATTCGGGAGCAATCTCCGAAGAAGAAGCAGAAGCTCGTAAGCGTGCGGCCAAGGAAAGAACTGAAGCTAAGAATGCTGAACTTGAAAAACAAAAACAAGAAATGGCACGTAAACAAGCCATTTGGGAAAAGGCGACTAGTGTCGCTCAAGCTGGAATAGCCACTGCACTGGCAATAACTGAAGCTTTACCGAATATTCCTTTATCTATTGTTATTGGTGCCATGGGAGCAATTCAGGTTGCAACTATTCTTGCAACTCCTATTCCTTCCTATGCAGACGGTACTCAAGGTAATGATAGGCATCCCGGCGGTACCGCTTTAGTTGGTGATGCCGGTAAACATGAAGTTATCATGTATTCCGGAAAAGCATGGATTACTCCTGATACTCCAACTTTAGTTGATATTCCTAAAGGTGCGCAAACATATTTTGCATCTTCTTCCGGTGACACCATTGTTTTCAATGATTATTCCCGGTTAGAAAAAAGGGTTGATAGAACAAATTTCCTTTTGATGAAGAGTCTAAAAATGCAACGCCAAGATGCTTCTAACCGTGAATTTGAACTGTATAAGTTATCTAAACTGAAATAGCCATGATTGAAAGATTAAATCAGATAACATTGAGTGATTTCATTGAACTTTCATGCGGAAACTATGCTTGTTTGCTTTCGGACTGCAAATCTATGTCCGAAAGCACGCTTAAAGAAATAGCGTCTAAATTACTTGTCGAATACAGAAGTATTGTTAATCCTTCAAATATGAAGGCTATGGTAATGGATAAAGAGGATATGCTGAAAGAACGTACCAAACTATTGAGTCTTCGTATTTGTCAGGCTCTTGTTTCTCTTGGCTTTTATGATGATGTTCGTCAGGTATTGGGTCAACTAAATGTAGATACCCGAAATATGAGTGATGAACAAGTAATATCGAAGATTGATTATTTACTTCATTCTGCAATTTTTGAGCAAAAACGGAATGAGGAAAGACGCAGTGAGGAACATAAAGGAAGTAAGGCTACTCCTGAACAAATTCGTTCTTCTTTTGATGCAGAGATTGCTTTTCTAATGACATTCTTTAAAATGAGTATTGATTCCCGCGTAATTAATGCTGCTGTCTATGCGAATATCGTTCATCAAGCTGATGTTGAAATATCGATCAGAAAAAGAAGCACATGATAATATTGGTACTACATATATGCTGTAATTCGATTAATTTTTAATTAAAGCGAATTATTTCATACAGTCGTTTGTACATCTCCTTTAGAATCACAAACGACTTTTTTATGAATAGAAAAAACAGCATCCATTGTATAAATAGGCATTTATACAATGTTTTATTGTCAGAATTACGTACATTAG
Organism: Bacteroides sp. 43_46; assembly: GCF_001915455.1. Taxonomy (NCBI): domain Bacteria; kingdom Pseudomonadati; phylum Bacteroidota; class Bacteroidia; order Bacteroidales; family Bacteroidaceae; genus Bacteroides; species Bacteroides sp. 43_46. The sequence goes on from NZ_MNQN01000136.1 coordinate 25,738, forward strand.
AGACGAAGTGTAATCGGATAACAGCAGAAGTGTCCGAGGTAAAAAAAATGATTGCCTTATTGCCCCCCGATATAGGCACTCTTATTAGTTCAATCGAGCGTTCTGCTAAGGAAATGCACGAACAAAGTATCATGCACCGGAAATATGTGGAAAGGTGCATTAATGGCGAACCGAAGATACACCTAATAAGGAGGGCTGACAATGGACTTTGAAAAGGAATTATCAGAAATATATCCTTGGATATTAAAGGTGGCAAGAAAATTCTGCTGTTCCATGCAAGATGCTGAAGACTTAGCCGGTGATACAGTTTATAAGCTACTTGTGAATCGTGATAAATTTGATTGTTCTAAACCACTTCAACCGTGGTGCCTTATTATAATGAGGAATACTTATATAATAAGATACAATAGAAATTCCCTTATACATTTTACAGGGCTTGATATGGTAGACGGGAGTGCCATTTCTAACTGTACAACTCATTCAATACTGTTTGATGATTTGGTTTCCACAATACAACGGTGTGCTAAAAAATCTCGTTGTATTGATAGTGTGATGTATTATGCTAGTGGGTATTCATATGATGAGATAAGTGAAATCCTAAACATTCCTGTTGGAACTGTAAGAAGTCGTATTTCTTCTGCTCGGAAGTTTATACTTCAAGAAATTGGCTATTAGTAGGGGAAATACGATATTTTTTATGTTATCTTTGTAAAGTACATTTTTATATCGGCAATTATGAAAAATACGTTACTCATACTACTTTTTTTGTTTTGTGTGAATGGTAAAGTGTGTGGCAATATAGACAATGATAATTGTACTCCTAAAGAGACTATTCATTCAAATAACAAGTTCAATAGTTATAGTTCGGAAGATAAAATATACTTAAGTATTATCACGTCTTTTATTCCATTTGTTATATTTATTCTAGGACATTACCTTAATAAGTTAAAAGATAGGGAAAAAGAAGTGAGTGAGTTAAATAAAAGGTATTTAAATGGTTTACGACTATACTTGGAAGAAACATATTGGCGGTTATATGAGATAAATGAATATATATCTAATAAATCCAATATTAGATATAGTAAGATTTCTGGAATTAGTCGGTTTAATGATGTAAAAGGTAAAAATAGAGATTGGTTTATACATGATGGATATTATATTATTTCAACATGCTATCTTATTGCCTGTCTTTTTGGAGTTATTGAAAAGATGAGAGAAGAATTTCCATACATAATTACAAAAGAAAAACATGATACAGAGATACTCCATAAGGCATTTAATATTAGTTTGGCATTCTTAAATAATGAAGGGATATACTACGTATTGCAACATAATATTGGCCAAATTATGTACAACAAATCTGAAGATAAATTGCTAAGTTATTCTGAATTTACCAATATCCTTTTAGATAAGAAACGCTCAGTTTGGTTTGAACAACTAATAAATTTTTTTATTGATGTTGGAGAATTTAAAAGAAGAGATAATATAAGCAAAGCGTTGGATGCTATAAAATCTTTAAGTCAATATTTAGAAGAACAGTATAATTTAGGGCCTTCTATACCTAATAGGCTTGAGATTGAAAAAGATAATAAATGTAAGGTAGGGAAGAAGATAGGTGTAATATAAAAAGACTATTTTTGTTTTTATGTAGGTATATAATTGATAAATAGATAGTTAGTCTGTATTTTTGCAAAGCGCAATTTTCAAGAATTTAGCCAACTGGGAAACCGGTTGGCTTTTTCTATATATTTGCTCGTGAACGTTCAAAAGGAGTTAAAATGCTTTGTAAATATGTACTTATCGTTGATAGTATTTCCTATGATATTCCCAAATCTTGTATTCAGAATTGGGATGAAATAAAGTTTTCCCGTAAACGCTCCGGACTTGAAGGAATAACTAGAACCTTTACTTCAAAATTCCAGTTTGTGGGAGAAGCCTATGATCTCATATTGGAGGAGTATTTGAGCAAATACCTGGCTTCTAATGCTAGTATCACTGTTTATACTATAACTAATTCTCATACTTATGAAGAATTCTTCAGTTGCCGACTGGATTTCGGTTCATTGACCTATGATGGAAATACTGTTTCTATTAATTCGATAGATGATAGTGTCGCTAATATCATAAAGGCTAACAAAGGAACGCAGTACGAATATTCGGTAGATGAGATAAAAGATGTATATCAGCTTTATTATGAT
>NZ_MNQN01000137.1:0-2640 GCF_001915455.1 Bacteroides sp. 43_46
AAACTCAACATTACAAATCGCGGCAAATTTAATCATTATTTGTGAACTACGAAGCATTCCCCGTATTTTTTATGTATAATCAAACATTATTTTTTGTGTATTCGTTATCGCACACGGGGAAAGATATGGGGGTTAACTAAAAACGCTGTGTCGAAACAGGACGGACAATATAGGTAAATTCCTTTTCTGTTTTTACCAAATAATCAAATCCACTGGTCAATATTATTTCCAATTTATCATCCAATACCAGATAACGGTCGTGGTATTCCGGCAATGTACGGTCTATAAACGTCCATTTTTCACAATGCGTTCTCAGCATATCTACATTCAGATACTGAGAATCATAGACAATAGACAGTTCCTTCGCTGGAAAAAGAAGTTTCAGGAGTTCTATATTTTCAGTACTCTGAAAAGAATATTTATCATATATACAGATAGTTCCGGCTTTCCTGCACAACGCAGAGATGTGCTCTATCGCTTTTTGCCGGCTTTCACGCTTAAAAAAACAAGCAGTCAGATTATTTTCAATTTTATCTCCATTTATGTTCACATAAGGATAATGATCCTTATCAGTACACAAAATAATCTTATATACTGTTTTCTGGGCTAAATCCTCTAACGTTTGGGTTGTAAAACCACTTCTTCTGAGTGTAGTCTCCAATTGCGGGCTAATCTTCTTTCCAATCCTCCTTAATTGACTGGTATTTGTTAAAATGGAAGGTTTATAATAATGTAGAAGGTTCTCAATCAAATTTCTATCGCACCCTTGCCCTTCCTTAAAGTTACAATATTCTTTCTGCAACTCATCACTTAATACAAAACTATATCTGTTTGAAAACGCCCTTCCTTATTCAACTGAATCCTTTCGAACGGGTCTATAATCCCTTTCTTATAATATATAATAGCCTGTTCCGCATCAAATGCCTTTTTAAATACCAGGTACTGCAACTTATTAATCAAATGATCGCAGTGAGTCTCTATAATCAACTGAATGCCGGCATTGGCAATAAAAGCAAAGAAATCCCCCAAACGGGATTGGGCAGCCGGATGAAGATGTATCTCCGGATTCTCAATCATGACTACATCTCCCGGGTTAGAGCGCAAGCACAAAATAAGCACTTTCGCCAAATAGCTTACCCCTGCCCCCAATTGTGTAGGTAAGATTCCCGGAATATTGTCACTATTGTATTTCACCTCTACCGTTTGTTCGTTTCTCTTTTCCGTTTTCAACTCCAGTTTCAATCCCAAGATATAACTTTGCCAATAATTAAGTTGAGCAGCCAAGGTAAACGAATTCTCATCTTTTATCAAGGCACTGGTTAGAGATTTGGATTTTTCTCTCTCAAAAGTCCCCAGCAAATAATTTCCATCGACACCACACGTAATCACCGGAGAAAGAGCTACCGAATTTTCCGCACCGACACGGTTAGCAGACAGATAAAATAGATTTTTTTCTATTTCCAGCCCGGCACATCCCTCTACATTTTCTCCTTCTTCCTTTTCCGATAGTTTATATTCCACCACCACACCATCTATATTCAATCGGATTTCAATCTCTTTTGCATTCTCATATATATTTCTAAGAGTAGAAAAAGAAGAAAGCAAATGGCTTAGAAAGAGCTGTCCGCTCTTAGTTGTCGCCTTGTTCACCAATAAGATAGCCTGCAGCACACTAGACTTTCCAGTCGAATTCAAACCAGTCAATAAAGTTAATGGCTTCAATGCCATCTTTTCGTACTTAATATTTTTCAGACCGCTTATTGTCAGTTCCCGTATCATTATATTAGTTCTTTTAAAAATTGATTTATACGTGAATATCTATAGCCCAGACTAGTTACAGAATCAACATTTCCCTGAAAATAACCACTTTCGTCCAATGATTCCTTCAACTCCTCGATAGCTAACCGTATCTCCTTTTTGTTTTCTTGATTCCAGTCAAACAAGAATAAGTAGGTCAGACACTCAAACAAAGGCATATTAATCGGACGGCGTTTTCCTATACCTGAAAAACGGAAAGCATCTTCCCCTAACAATAAATAGATGTTCCTTAAAGCGCTTAAAAATTTCTCTTTCAACTTTTCCACTTCCTCTTGTGTCATGAGTTGATTGACAAATATCATCACTTTAGCCAAAAAATCATCTATGTCGCTTCGATATTCTATGGGTTTGCCCAGATCGGCTGTTTGCAACTGCTCTGTCATTAACAGGTAAAAAGCTATTGCCCGTAACACGATATACCGGTCCCTCATCCGAGTAGGGCTGACACCTCCTCCCGTTGCATCCTTAAATTCATCCGACTCACAAATATCATCAATAAGTGTAGTTGCATTGCCCCGATATAAGGCATTACGCATTTCTTGATTATTCAATCGGGTTCCGCCACGATTTACTCTATCAAAAATATCATATTTCACGCGTTCCGGAGTCGGAGGCTGAATGATATAGAAAAACAGTTGGTAATCTTCAAATATCCCTTGCAATTTTAAATCCAGATCAGTAAATGCACAACCATTCAAAGCATGCAGTATTTTCAAATCCTTTAATTTAAATCCTCCCTTTAAAAAACTTAATATTGTATTGATACGCTGCCGTCCGTCAACAACCTGTTTCTTCCCATCTTTTGCCTCAAATAAATACATG
>NZ_MNQN01000137.1:2664-24419 GCF_001915455.1 Bacteroides sp. 43_46
GAAAATCCGGAGAAATTATTATTTCTTTCCTCTCTACACATAAACGCCGTAAGTGCAAAATACTAAACTGAGCCTTCTCCACCCGCACTTCTGCATTGGGATAAATAGTCGACGAATTGTTTTGTTCCATATCCAATCCGGACTCACTTTCCAACCATTCTTCCTGTATTTTCATTTTGTACTATAAATTCTGGAGAACAAAGATAACAACTCTTACGTTCAAAGCCAAAGAAATAAAGCTATTTATCACAAAATCACCCGTCCCCGTTCATTTATCCCTATTCATTCATATTTCCGCCCTCCTCCTCGCGCTTCTTTCTATACCAGAGATACCGCACTCTTCCGTCAGACTGTCACAGTAGAAGTTCAGAATGGATTCGTAGTAGTGCAGTTTCATATCCTCCCCTTTTTTATATTCTCATAGCTGGCTTTCCCCATACCGGTTTCTTTGCATAAGTGAGTCATTGTCAAGTTTGCGCATTTAAGTGATTCATCGATAAAAGTACCTAGAAGGACGTGTTTGAAGTTCTTTTTCATGTTCAATATCTATTAGTTGTTAAAAATACACCTTAGTATGTTATTTATTTTCACATTGGTTCTGACATATCAGAACCGTCTATTTTTTTGTTTTTCGTAGTTTCACGTCGTGTTTTGAAAATCAAGCACGTTTTGAAAGAAGAAAAGTTTTTGACCCGTAAACAACAAAGATTATGCCAAACCAGTACAGAATGTCATATTTCATGCCACCTATCGCTCCTGTCAGGAACGAACAGGGACGAATGGTTACTCCTCCCACGCTCCTCCCCTTCTGCGAAGTCTCCGTGGAGCAGGTCTTCCAAATGATTACCTGCAACGAGAATCTCAAACTCCTGACCGCTCAGGTACGCAACGCTCCGGACATGCGGACTGCCAAAGCGACACTGCTGCCTTACGTGACACCCTGCGGCACCTTCACACGCCGCAACAGCAAGTGTTTCGTATCCCCTTCCGGACTGGTCGTGATAGATGTGGACAACCTCGACTCCTACGACGAAGCCGTCAGTATGCGCCGTCTGCTATTCGATGATCCCTTCCTCTGCCCCGTGCTCACGTATGTCAGTCCGAGCGGCCGGGGAGTGAAGGCTTTCGTCCCTTCCGGAACGCTGTATCCCGAAGACGAAGCACAAAATATCACGGAAAGTATGAACAAAGCCATGCAGTATGTCGAAATGGCATACGGCCCGGAACCTGACAATTCTGGCAGAAATGCCTCGAAAGGCGTGGACTGTTCGGGAAAAGACCTCGTAAGGGCCTGTTTCCTCAATTACGATCCGGATGCATTATTTCGTAACATTATTAATTCTCAATCTATAAAAAAATGAATGAACTTGAATCATTACGCCGCCTCACGGAGGCAGTAGAAACAGCCAAGGCTGACATTGCCCCCACTTACATCGAATACGTACACCTGGCGTTCGCCATTGCAACCGATTGCGGCGAAGAGGGACGCGACTTTTTCCACCGTTTGTGCCGGGTTTCCGCCAAATACCAACGCGAACACGCCGAACGGATATTCTCCAACGCACTCACTGCCAATCATGGGGATATGCATCTGGGCACGGTGTTCTATCTCGCCGAAGCGGCAGGAGTTACCGTCCGCAAAGAGGAGGTTGCAAACAGCCGGACAGGTACAAAAGGTACAGCAGGTACAGCGCAAAAACTTTCCGCACACACGTGCGCGCGTAATAAGGTATACAATAGCGAGAGTCCGGAGTCTGAGGAACTGTTGCCGGGTAGCGAACCCAAACAGCCGCTACCCACCTTTCCGGCAGCCGACTGGCCGGAACTCCTGCAACGTATTATGAGTTACGGAAGTACCGACGCACAGAACGATGTCATGCTATTGGGAGCACTGACCGCTCTGGGTTCTTGCATGGAACGGTATGTACGGTGTCCTTATGGCGGTAAACTCCAGTCCCCCTGCATGCAAAGTTTCATTATAGCTCTCCCTGCTTCCGGAAAAAGTGCCCTGTCATCCATACGGCTGCTTGTGGATCCTATCCATGACCAGCTCCGCGCCGAATGGGCCGAAGAAATAAAAGCCTACAAAAAAGCCAAAGCCGCCTACGAAGCAATGGGCAAGGAACGTTCTAAAATAGACGCCCCGCAAATACCGGCCAACAAAATGTTCCTCATCGCGGGCAACAATACCGGCACCGGCATTCTGCAAAACATCATGGACGCCAACGGAACAGGATTTATCTGTGAGTCCGAAGCGGATACCCTGTCCACCGCCATAGGATCGGATTACGGACACTGGAGCGACACCCTGCGCAAAGCATTCGACCACGACCGTTTGTCTTACAACCGCCGTACCGACCAGGAATACCGGGAAATTAAAAAAAGCTACCTCTCCGTCCTGCTTTCCGGAACTCCGGCGCAGGTAAAAGCCCTCATCCCTTCGGCGGAAAACGGGCTTTTCTCCCGCCAGCTGTTCTACTATATGCCCGGTATCTGGCAGTGGGTAAGCCAGTTTACGACAGGAGACATAGACATAGAAGAGATATTCACCACCATAGGATTGGATTGGAAAAAGAAACTGGACTTACTGAAGGCACACGGTCTCCACACACTCCGGCTCACCGACGAGCAGAAACAAGAATTTGACACTCTATTCTCTGCCCTTTTCACCCGTTCGGGTATAGCCAACGGGAATGAGATGTATAGTTTCGTGGCCCGTCTGGGTGTCAACACATGCCGTATCATGGCGGAAGTGGCTGTATTGCGTGCGCTCGAAAGCGCACAGCCCTATCAACTCAAAGCATCTTCTACCCCTCTCCTGACTCCGGACAAGGAGATTCCCGATGACAATATCAAAGACGGCATCATCACCCGCTGGGATGTCAAGATCACTCCGAGTGATTTCAAAGCGGTGCTCCAACTTGCCGAGCCCCTCTACTGCCATGCCATGCATATACTTTCTTTCCTTCCTCCCACAGAAATCAGTCGCCGGGCAAACGTCGAGCGTGATTTTTTCTTCATGAAACTGGGGACCACGTTTACCCGCAAACAGGTACGAGAGCAGGCAGCTGTCATGGGTATTAAGGAGAACACCGCGCTCATCTGGCTGAAACGTCTGGTAGACTACGGAGATCTGGTTCACGTAGACGGCAAAGGAAACTATATGATTGCTCGCGCGCGTGTGCGTGCGTAAGAGAGCCCCCGGAAAAGTGTACCTGCTGTACCCGAAACCACAGTAGTGTGTGTTGTAAGACGTTGTATCTTGTAAGACGTAAAGCATAGCTTTAGAGTGCGTAAAGCTATGCTTTAGCCGTCTTAAAGCGGTGCTTTTGTTATCCTAAAGCGAATCCCTCTAAGGTTCTCCTAATGCATCCACAATCACTCTCACCTCCAATGGTGTATAAGAACGGTGTTCGGGTTGGTAGCCCAAATCATACAAGCGTTGCTGAAGTCCGGGACACCGTTCGATCCATTTCTTCATCTTTCGATATGCGGCAATATCGGTCAGTTCGGGAGAATAAAGTTGCGCCAGTTCCATGCGTCCATAAGCACGTATCGTGAATTCTTTCATAATGGATAAGTTTTAAATTATTAGCTACAAATGTAACAAAAAGCCTTCACATTTCCTACGCTTTTCCGTTGAATAACCGACCGTTACTGTCCTTAACCGACAACAACCGCATACAATTGTATACAACTGATTTTCCGGGATTACGGGGTGTTATCTTTGTATCGTCGGAAGGGAAACAGCTCCCCACGACAATATGTTTAACCCTTTAATTTATAGTGTTATGATTCGTTACAAAATCTATCAGAACCAGCAGAAGAAAGGTGTGAATGCGGGCAAGTGGTTCGCCCGTGCGGTAAGCGACGAGACATTCGATCTGGCCAAGCTCGCCGAACACATGTCGAAACACAATTCACCGTATTCGAGTGGTGTCATCAAAGGTGTACTCACCGACATGGTGGACTGTATCAAGGAATTGCTGCTCGACGGCAAGAGTGTGAAAATTGACGATCTCGCCATTTTCGGTGTGGGAATCCGCAGTAAGGCAGCCGAAACGCTGGAGGATTTTTCGTTGGAGAAGAATATCACCGGTATGCGCCTCAAAGCACGTGCCACCGGTAACCTCTCGACTACCAACCTGAAACTCGACAGCCAACTGAAGCAGCAAGCGGAGTATCAGAAGCCGACTACCGAAGGAGGTGGTTCCGGTAATACGCCGAATCCCAACCCGGGCGGCGGTGGAGTGACTCCTGATCCGTCAGTCTAATTTCTTAACCTTAAAAAAATAAATTATGAGCAATTCATCGTCACGCCGCTCCGTATGGAGCCTGGTTCTCAAAATTATCATTACTGTCGCCACCGCCATAGGGGGTGTGCTCGGAGTGCAAAGCTGTATGTAAGCTGATGAGAACTATCACACTGATTATCATTCATTGCAGTGCCACGCCGGAGGGGAAATCCCTTTCGGCGGAAGCCTGCCGACTGGACCACATCCTCCACTGGGGATTCCGCGACATCGGCTATCATTTCTACATTACACGCGACGGAGAGATCCACCGTGGCCGTCCTCTCGAAAAGGTCGGGGCACACTGCCGTAACCACAACTCCCACTCGATAGGTATCTGCTACGAAGGAGGACTGGATGCTGACTGTTGCCCGAAGGATACTCGAACGCTTGAACAACGGGGTTCCCTGCTGGCTCTATTACGCGAACTGCGCAGGCAGTTTCCGAAAGCGTTGATCGTGGGGCACCATGATTTGAATCCGATGAAGGAGTGCCCGTGCTTTAGCTGCACAAAGGAGTATTCTAATATATAAACAGCTACGGGAGGCAGTGTAATACTGTCTCCCGCAGCTGTTTGTTTTGTTAAAAATATCAACTATCTTCACAGACCGTTGATATCGTGGGAAATTAACACCGGATACCCCCCGGTGCCGGGGTTATAGACCGGAAAGGTACCGTCGTACTCTTTCCAATCTATGTAATGTAGGAGAATCATGCGTTAACATGAAACTAGGGACCTACATTCTCTTCATCTCACATACAAACACTCTAAGTGCTAATTACATCTCAACATTTTATTTTATACCACTTTCATTCTCACGAACATTCATTATATAATCACCAGGCGTACAATCATTTTATACCCACCGGTCCTCAAAATTCAACCATTAGAAAAAATAAAAATTACAATAGTCTATAAAGCTCATTCGCTGCTTCCTGTTCTTTTTCTATCGTAAAGTATTCTATCACCCTTTTCCTTGCAGCATCCGCATATTGCTTTCTCAAAGAATCATCTTTCAATAGTGTATCTATGGCCGCGGCATACTCCTTACTGTCCGAATTATTAACCTCAATTCCCGTTACACCATTTAATGAAACCCAATTAACCCCCGATCCTTCAATATGAAAAGTAACAGCAGGGCATCTACAATACATTGCTTCGGCAAGCGCAAGTCCAAAAGCCTCATTTTTGGTAATAGAAGGAAAAGCAAATACATCTGCTGCATGAAGATAACATCGTAACTCATCGTTACTTAAACGTCCCACAAAACTGACGCGTTCCAAATTTGCCTTAGCTTTTAACTCCTCAGTCAAAGGACCTTGTCCAGCTATAACAATATGACAATCTGTAGTAATATATTTCTCTGCTTCAATCAGGTACCTTAGTCCCTTATACTCCACATGACGTCCGATAAAAAAGATCAGCTTTTTATTATGATATTTTTTACGAATATCTTTTATTATCATCTCATCGTTATCTTGTAAGTCAAGGCGATGAATATTTATTCCATTAGCCACAACTTTTACTTTCTGTAAAAAAGGTTTTAATGGTAATGAAGCATCCCTATACTTGGGACTTGTTACAATAATACTGTCCGCACGTTCTAACAACTTACGTTCATTCCCTCTCACCAATGGATAAATATATTTCTGTTTCGTAATATCCAAATGCCAATGAACGATTAACTTCGTACTGGCAGGAATTAATCTAATCAATAGAAATGCAACAAAAGGATTAGGATGATGAAAATGAATAATATCAGGCTGCCAAGATTGGATATTTCTTTTTAAATAGGAATAATAAAGAAAAGAAAATGATTGGCTTGCTACTTTCATAAAACACCCGATTCGCAAAACCTCTATACCGTTTATTTCACTGCAAATAGTCCGATTGGAATCATTAAAACATATAACCCGGTTATTATACCCCTCTAACCCTTCCACAATATCCTGACATACAGATTCAGTACCACCAAGATATGGGTAATAATACTTAGAGATATGAAGTACTTTTTTCCCCTTTTTTTCACTATCTTTCATTAGATATCAAAATTCTATTATTTAATTAGCATTCGCTGTAATAGTCCTCATATAAAATTCCATAAACTCTTTTTATCAACACCCCAAACTACCAATCTAGTATTACCTAATCAAAACATAATAATTCCTCATAGGAACGACATTCAACGTTTAAACTGTATTTTAATAAATCTTTTAATTATAGATTTTAGTAGATAAAACCTCTTTATCAGTATTTTATAAAGAAATGAATTATTTGACTTTTCAGAAGAAGTAGAAACATTTCCTCCATGTCTTCTATAGCACATGAGTATTTCCTCTAAAAAATATACACTTCGATGATACTTAAATAACCAATACATACCAATCCAATAATCATGTGCTACTATATTCCTAGGAAAAGGCAAACACTCTTTCAATACTTTTCTATTAAATGCCATACAACAACCAAGAAATCTCGTTTTATAAAAATTATATAGAAAACTATTAGAGTTATGTAAAGTATCAAAGTACTTTCGATTCAAAGATTCACCTTTAGAATCTACCAATAAAGCATTATGAACCACTAAATCATATTTTTGCAAAAAATAAAGACAACGCTCTATTTTATTTAATTCCCAAACATCATCCTGATCTGAGAAAAATATAAAATTACCAGAAGCATATCGTAAAGCATTTTCAAAGTTTCCAACAAAGCCATGCTTCTGAGCATTTTTCACAATTTTGATACGACAATCTCGGAAATCATTTACAATTTGCAAAGTTCCATCTGTGCTCCCATCATCAGAAATAATTATTTCATCTTCTAATGTAAGTTGCTTTAATATAGACTCTATTTGCTGTTTTATGAACTTTTCGCCATTGTATACAGCCATACATACACTAACTCTAACCATTCTTTACTAAACCTCTTAAGAAATGATAGAATATAGCAACATAATAAGGCATATATCCCAAAAAAGCAATAATAATATGTTTCTTATCCTTATCAAAACACACATCACGATATTTTACGCAACTTCCCGCGTCATTAAACCAAGCAATAGTTTGATTTAGATATTTAAAAGGATATTTCGAGAAAAGCATCATATTATACTGATAATCAGCAAAAAGAGAATACTTCACATTATAATTATATTTTTTATAAATTGATTTTGGATAAAATAAAGCTTGGTGCGGCATATTTCTTATAGCCAATTTATAATAATTATATTTCCCTCCATATATATCTTTGCTAACACAACGATACACATCACCATGATACACACAAACATTACTTATTTGCATTCGCGGTACGATATCCTGCAATATATGATATGAAATTAAGTGGTCATCTCCGCCCAAAAAAAGAACAAAATCTCCACTAGCTTGCTTTAACCCTTTATTCATTGCATCATAAATCCCATTATCTTCTTCACTGACCCAGAAGGAAATTCGATCTGCATATTTTTTTATTATTTCAATTGTACCATCGGTACTTTTTCCATCAATAATTATATATTCAATAGAAGTATAACTCTGATTTATAACTGAAAGAATAGTCTCTTCAATTGTTTTAACACAATTGAAAGAAACAGTAATTATACTAATCAACGGACTTTTATTATTTTCCATACTTCACACTATTATATGAATAGAAATAAAACACAAAGAGAAATGTTATAGGAAATTCTAAATATCTTTCATTAGACTGAAGTAAAAGAAAAGCTAAGAATAACCATAAAGGAGATATGCTAAAGTTCATTCGTTTTATAGATCGATATACTTGGGACAAAAAAATGAATGCCCAAATAAAACCCATAGATGCGAAACCATAAATAAGTCCATTGCTGCAAGCTACATTACCCAGCTCCTCAGACCTCTTCCAAAAATCAATAGTACCTAATCCATATCCCCAATAGGGTCGTTCTAACGCCATTTGCCACATAGCCAAAATATCTAATGTTCTACTTACTTTAGATACACTAGCTTTTTCAGCGAAGAGTTTATCATATACTGTTTCGCTATTCAAGATAGCGACTATTACACATAAAAAAGAAATGATAATTAATGGATAAAGCCAACGTCTAATCCTCCTTTTCATAGGCAACTTCCATACACAAGCACATAAGAATAGTAGAAATACAATATATCCACCAGTAGAGAATGTTAATATTAGCCCTATTAATATCACTATTAATTTGATTAATTGCCCTTTTTCCCATCTCCAGTGTCTTACCTCATCAATATGCAACCATAGAATCGTATTTAAAATAATTTGACAAGCTCCTGGTTCATGCCAAATTCCTGCAAATCGTCCAAAATGACTGGGCCAACCAATTGAATAAATAAAAAACATTTCATAATCAGTTGAAACATGCAAAATTGTTAGAGGTAATAAATCTATTTCTGTCAACAGAAACACAGGAATACCTAATAAAACTATCCAAAAAACGACATTAGTTAAAAGACGCCTAAAATAATAAAAATCATATCGGGAAATAACTAAATATGAAGCAAACATTGCTACAAGATAGCCTACTATCGAATTTTCTTTAGGAGGGCTATAAAAAAAGATCATTCCTAGTCCACAAAGAAAGAAAACAAATAAACAATAATAAAATGATTTATTCTTAACACCTAAAGGGATACGGGATCTATATATAAAACTATTAACAACAGCAATAATCAGAAAAAAAACAAATGCGACTCCTGGAGTTACATACTGAAACCAAGCAATTGTTCCCGTAGTAAAAATAAAAACAAGAGCAACAAAATAATCCCATATATACTGTTTCCTTTTTGTTAATATCATAATTCACTACCACACCATTACTTTGTTAGTATATTCCCTTTAAACACGAACTTTTCTTGAGTAATCCATATCAGCTTTCCATTACTTTAATAATCCTTTCAGCAACTGTATCCCAAGAGTATTCATTGATATACCAATCTCTCTTATTTCTAACATTTTGTTTTATACGATCATCACAAAGCAATTTATTCATTAGATTAGCCAATTCACCGATATCATCTTTATCTAATAAATACCCTGTTTCACCATTCTCTATAAAAAAAGGCATCTCATAAGCATTGCGTCCAATACATGGAAGACCAAATGTCAAAGCTTCAATAAAAACCAGTCCATATGCTTCAAAATATGAAGGCATAACAAAAACATCACATAAGTTGAACAATGTTGCCAACTTTCGAGAGTCACAATCACCCATAAAATAATACCCACTAACCTTATTTTTAGGAAATGGATTAGTAGAGGGACCTGCAACATAAAATTCTACATCAGGCCGTATTTTTTTTAGGTGACAAAAAGCGTCATAACACAGTAAACCACCTTTACGACGAAAATCCCTCCCTACAAATAGCAATTTATTACCTTGCTTTTCCCCATAATTAATAAGTGTTTTATCCAAGTTGATTCCTCCTCCAACATGATAAACTTTAGAAGACGGAATACCACAACGTTCTACTAAATCATTTGCCAGCCATTTTCCCATAGTATAAATGCCACTACATCCCGTATAGTACTCATTCTGAATTAAAGCTCTCCGTTCAATAGCCTTAATAGATAAATGTCCAAAAGCAGAAACTGCAAAAATCTCAGGAATATATTTAGCTATATATTCAATATATGAAACAGAGAGGTCTTGATATATATAAGTTTTCAGATGAGATGAATCATATAAAACTTCTGAAAACTGAAGTACTTTTCCTTCTTCAGTATTACCTATCATTCTACGAGCATAACTTCTTTGTCTTTTAATTTTCGTTATCCCCATATCAAGCAAACTCCAAACATAGCACCAAATACGTTCTACAAAGTTTTTATTTAGATTAATGTCTTTTACTGATGTTTTTCGTAATAACGCAGTATAAAGTCCCCAGCTTGTACCCGACCAAGTTTTTGGCCTATCCTTTAACCATTCAGCCAAAAAAAATATTTTCAAATTTGACATATCATTTCATCAATTTCTCATATAAACTATATCTACATTATAACTAGCATAATAAAAAAGCGTAACTATTCTTTCACTAAGTGCTTCCAGAACTTCCAACCGATGCAGAATTTCACTATTCCCTTAAAGTATCTCTTTAAACAATGCCAATAATAAGCAGAAGGAACCTCATAATAAAATTTATGACTACGAACAGGAACACGCCAGTCCTTCCCATACCAAAACTCAAGAATCTTCTCTGGATCTTTGACACATTTACATTGTACACCCAAAAAAATAATATCTTGGTATTCTTTAAAAAATCTCTTTGGAGTCACACAAGTACATAGCCTATAGCACCATGGGGTCCAAATAGAAAAGCCCAAGGGACCTAATATATAAACATCAATAAAAGAATTATCTCCGATTTTAAATGAATATATCTGCCGTCTAATCATACGACAGAGATAAAGTCCATTATCTTGAAAAAAAGGAAGGTTATTAAATAATTTATCTTCATCATCAATAAATACATCTACATCTTCATCACCTTTGATAAGTCCATGTTCTCTTACCGCTCCCAATAAAGTTCCAACATTTAAATAAAAATCAAGTCCTACTTTACCAAACACTTCCTTTGTTTTAAGAATAAGATTACGTGCTTGCTCTTCTGTAATAGCTTCCATATTATCATACTTTATATCGGAAAGCTCATCATTATAGACAAAAGTTTTTCCTTGAATCATTATAGTTTTCTGAGTCATACCTAAATCGTTATTACGTCATTACTATTATAAAAATCAGCTATCGTTTGAACCATAGCTTTCGACACCTCATCATCGATATACGAATTATTTACAAGAGTTTCTATGCTTTTTACAAAAGATAAGATTTCGTATCGAATACCCTCACCATCGAGCTGATAAAAATATCGTTTATTATTTACTGGATTTTCAAAACGGATTTCAAAGTAATCAGTTTTCCACCAAGGAGCAGGAACATAAATATACCCTTTTGTACCACTAATAATCAACTCTCCCTCACTTTTAGCCCCTTTTCCAACTTTAAATGATGCTACGGCATTAGAATATACATAAGTAATATTAGTAAATAGATCGAAATGATCCCATTGTTCATCAAAATGAGATACTATATTTTTTGAAAGATAATTGGTACCCAAAAGTTGATATATAGGCAACATAGCAGTTGGTCCCCACGCACAAATACTATTCCATGTATTAGAACGTTTTTTTTCTTTTTTAGATTCTAGATCGGAGAGACTTGTACAAACAGCATCCACTGAAATAATCCGACCAATTACACCACTTTTGGCTAATAAAAGCATTCTATAATAAGCTGTCGAAAAAGCAGTCTTTATAGAGTCCATTAAAATACATTTATTCTCTTTTGCCAGCAGTCTCAACTCTGCCAAATGATCAATATTTATCGCAATAGGCGACTCACACAATACATGTTTACCTTTACACAAGGCCATTTTAATTTGTTCATAATGTTTCAATGGAATCGAAACTATATAAAGAGCATCTACATTCTCTAAAAGAATTTCTAAATTGTCAGTTTTTATCGGTAAGTTTTTTAAACGGTCAGATAATTCAGAGTCATCTTGCGTACAAATACCTACGATTTTTACCCCATTGACAAAACTACTTTCATTTTCAAATTTGTTGAGAATACCTGATTCTCCTACAAGTCCAATACATAATTCTCTTTTCTCTGCCCTAAGTTCAGAACTAGATATCCCTTGAGTACGATCAAGATAAACAACTTTACAGAACTCGTTAAGATACTCAAAATGTCCTTTCCAATCACTACCAATTGCAAATATATCTACTCCAAAACGTCGAATATCATCAATCTTCTGGCCCTCATATTCCTCAATAATAATCTCATCTGCCAAACCTGTAGCCTTTACAGCTTCTATACGTTCTATTAATGACTGCCGCACATTGATTTTTCCACGAGCTACATCAAAACTGTCAGCTGTAATTCCTACAATAAGATAATCGCCAAGTGCTTTTGCACGTTTCAAAAGCCTTATATGCCCATAATGTAGTAAGTCATATGTTCCGTATGTTATAACCTTTATCATACATTCGGATTACTTAAATCATTCCACGTTTCTGCATATCTTGCAATGCATCTACTAACTTTATATTATCCTCAATACTCAAAGCTCCTATATGTCCTACGCGGAACACCTTATCTTTTAATTCACCACCATTAGGACATACCCAAATCTGATACTCATCTTTCAAGATAGTAAATATATCATATGCAGAGGTTGTAGTAGGATGCAGAGGCGTTACACAATTACTTAAAGACTCCGAAACTATCTCAAAAGGCATATCCTTTATACGTTTACGAAAATCGGTTGCTATTGTAGCTATCCTTTTTATTTCATTCTCAACACCACCAGCTCCCTCAATCTCACGTAATCGTATATTTATCTGCCGAAGTATCCCCACAGCAGGTGTCCATGGCGTCTGTCCTCGTTCGCCATTCTTCAAAGCTTCTCTCAAACTCAAATACATACATTTTATAGGATGTTCTTCTACACGCTGCTGTGCCCGTTTTGACAAAACTATCAACGATATGCCCGGAGGACAAGCCAATGCCTTCTGTGATCCAGCAATCACCACATCAACTCCCAAATCAGCCATATCAAACTCATCTGCTAAAAAAGAACTAATAGCATCCACAACGAAAAGCATATTATTACGCCGACAAAAATCACTGATTAGTTCTTTATCATAAAGAACACCTGTAGACGTTTCATCAATATTTACCAAAAATGCTGTATATCCCCTTCCTTCGAATTCAACAAGCTGTTCTTTTCTAATATTATGCCCTAACTCCATTTGAATGACAGAATGAGGAATATGATGTAGTTCAAGCATCTGTACAAAACGATGCCCAAATGAGCCACCATCTATAACCAATACCTTATCATCAGGAGAAAGTACATCCATTACAGTTGCTTCCATTGATGATGTACCTGAACCTGTTATAAACACCACACGAGCATCTTCTTCTGATTTAACAAACAATTTCACCAATCGCTCATTTTCAAGCATTATCTCAGAAAATTCTAGAGTTCTAAAATAAGGTACTTGTTCGGCACCTATGCCCCGAACTGTCTCATCAGACATCACTGGGCCAACTGTAAAATTAAGCATATATGATATAATTCTATTTTTATAAAAGGGGATTTATACACTTCTCGGCTTCACGATATACTGATAAGCAAAATTCCCCATCAGTCTTCATATTCGTAAAAACTTCCAATAAAACTGGAGAATCATGATCAGTACGGATAAACTCATTTAGTGCCACGGAAAATGATTCCTTATCATCTGCTTTCAGATATTTATATTCCATTGACTCAGCCCAACCTTGCGCTTTATGATTGTGAGCTGCACCAATATGTTTGTCAATTGTTGGAATAGCATTGCTAGAGGGAACAATATGGAATTCTGCTCCACCACCATTATTTATCAATAGAATACGAATATTACTTTTCTTGTGTTTAATAGCCAATGCATTCATACCATAAAAGAAACTCAAGTCACCAATAACAAGAAAGGACATCGTATCAGTAGCCACTGATTGTCCTATAAAAGTTGGCAAACACCCATCAATTCCAAAGGAATTTACATTACTATATACTTTTATTGAAGGATCGATATCAAAGAATTGTGTTAGTCGTGTAGCATTCAAAATACTCAAATGCAAAATACTATCTTTGGGAATTACTCGTGTAAACTCTTTTATAACATAAAAATTTGTGAAGGGCATCTCGGGAAGTTTAATTGCCTCTGCCAATTCTTGCCAACGATGACAATATGTACCATCTGTTGGAATCACATTCTTCGTAAAGTAACTAAAAAAATACGCAGGCTTACATTCAAACAAAGCAGTCTGACTCTTAAACACATCACGAATCACACCTTCTTGATCTATTGACCAATGTTCAAATTTGCCTTGATGAGCTTTTAATAGATCTTTAATGCGCTCCTGAAAATTGTTCCCTAAAGTGATAACAACTTCAGGGAGCAATCCTTCTATACTTTCTGCATTAAGTGCCTTAATAATAGGTTCTGCCCAAACCATTTGAGAACAACGAAAATTACTAAGGTTATCAAGCAAAATAGGAACTTGTGTATAACTACAATACTGTCTCAAAGCCTGATGAAGATTTTCATCATCACTGCAATCTTGTCCCATCACAACTATTACACGTTTCCTATTACTCAAAGTTTTGACCATTTGTTGCCACATTTCTGTATCATCAATTGCAACATAATCTATTTTACGTACTTGAGCATTCTTTAGTTTCTTAAGACTTTCATTCCATAGTGCGTTAGTATCACCTACTAAAGGAATATTAATATGAACAGGTCCAGGTTGATGCTGTTTCAAACTAATAAAAGCCTCATTCAACAAACGTTGGCAATACCATATATCATCAGCATCTTTAATAACTGGTAATGATACGGACTTCTTCACTACACTTGTAAAAATAGCAGGTTGATCTATCTTTTGCGTTTCAAGTTGATTCAACGTATAGGGACTACGATCACAAGTTATTATAACTAATGGAGCATGGCTATAGTAAGCCTCAGTTACGCCTGTCAAATAATTACTTGCAGCTGTCCCACTCGTACAAGCAATAGCTATAGGTTCTTGTAATTGCTGGCACATACCCAGTCCGAAGAATGCAGCATTACGTTCATCAATAACCGAAAAACATTCAAAGTAATCATCTGTTTCCACGGCTGTCACAAAAGGGATATTACGAGCTCCAGAAGACAAAACCAGTCTTTTTATACCATACTGTTTAAGTAGTGAAATAAGTAGAAAGTTACTCATATTTGTTATTTCCATATTTTATAATCTTTTAGTTAATCAAAATGATAAGACACATCCTCATGGTAAATTAGTCCTGAACCACCCGTCATATACAAAACATCTCCTACAACCATACGACACATCCCACTCACCAGCACTACTGCCATATTAGCAACTTCTTCAGGAAGAGCATAACGCCCTATTAAATTATTAGAAAGACTTAGATCTTCAGTAACACCAGTTTTCATCAACATAGGAGTCGCAGTAGGTCCTGGTGCAATCCCATTCACAACAATACCATAAGGTATAAGCATTCGCGCAAGTCCCTCAGTTAAACTACGAACTGCCCATTTTGACATTGCATAAGCAGAATTAGCAGGACGTAGACTACTTGATGAGCAAATATTTAAAATATTTCCCTTAATCTCATGCTTTACCATATATCGAGCAACAATACGAGATAAGAAAAATACTCCTTTCATGTTAGTATTAATAACAGTATCAAATTCCTCCTCTGTACAAGAGTTAATATTTCCACCCTCCAATCCCGCATTATTCACAAGAATATCAACATTTCCTATATTTTCTATTACTCCTTGAAAACATTGCTCTAACTGATTAATATTTGTAACATCCATTTCTATACCATGAATATACCCGTTCCATTCTTTACACTCTTGCAATAATTTACGACATGCCTCATCCACTCTTTTTTGTTTACGCCCAGTAATTATCACACAAGCTCCTGCATATAAGAATGATCGAGCTATTTGAAATCCAATGCCACTTGTTCCACCTGTAATTATTGCAGTACGTCCTTTTAATAATTGGTTCGGTGATAAAGATGTAACTTCAACTCTTATAATAGGTGCAAATTGTCGAAGAATCCCACTAATTATCCTTTTTATCCTTCCAACCATTTTTCTATACCTTTCAATTCGTTAATAAGTACGTTCAATGATTGTTCTCGTCTTAGAGCAATGATTTTGTGTACTTTATCATAATCAATAGTATTATTCAATGATTCTTTACCAGTGACCATAGAACGGTCTCTCAAATCAAGCATCTGTAGAACCTGTGCATTTTTTGTATCGCATTGTTCACGTGAGAAAAGACAAAATGGACGTTTGTAAATAATACTAAAAAGCATTCCATGGTAGGAATTTGTTACTATACACTCTGCATACTTTACTAATGAAAGAAACTCTTCCACACCTGCATCATAACGCATTATATGGCCATTGGGATTACTTCCACTAAGACTAATATCAACCACTTTCACAGCCTTTTCTTTTGATAAACGGTCTGCATACTTTGTCATGGCTGGATTAAAACGACGTGAATAAAGCAACACATAAGGTTCATCAATCTGTCGTGGTGCTACTATTGTATCATAATCACTGGCTGTAAGTAACAAAGTTGGATCAATAACCTGTTCAACCTTTACTTCTGTAGCTTCACGAGTAAAGTCAAGAAACTGATTCTCACGCAAAGCAAGGTAACGGAAGTTACGTAATTTAGCTTTAAGAGCTTCTTTATCAATAGACCTAAGATCTGTATCACCAAAGCTTGCAGCATAAGCCACACTATACCCATTACGCATTACATCATAGTTTGCAAAATAGCCATCGTCAAAACCGAATTCTTTATAACAAAAAATAGTATCACTACCACAGACAAATCCATCAATACCTTCACGTCCACATATTGTATCAAAATTTTGTGATGTGTACTTATCCTTAGTATGCAGAAAAAACTGATCATAAAACGTCATAAACTTTTCATAATTTTCTCGTATAGCTTGCATACTATACTCTATACGTTTACACGCTTCATCATCTTGATCCCACATATTTTCAAAAGGATGCAATGGATCCATATTAGCTAATCTATCCGGACAATAGTCTACAAACATTGCGCGCCATTCCATTGATTCACCAAGTTTATTTATAGCCGTATTTAAAGCCCATGACTGTAATGCGGAACCATAATTTGTGAAATTAGCGTATTTATTATAGCTGACAATTCCAAAAGTCTTCATTTTATTGGGAATTAATATAACATATATACAATAATTATTCTGTAATTTACATTTGACATATTGTTTTTTTCAGAAGATAAAAAATGCACTATATACAGAAAGCATCAATAATGTAATCTACTTTTAATAATAGAAACTATTTTAGTTGTTATTTTAATGCGTTCATTAGTAGTAACCCCAAAAAGATAGATACTAATAGATACAGACAAGACACTTACTACAGTTGATATAACCAAACGAGCGAAAGACTGATCAAAAAAAAGAATGATAATAAAAGGAAAGATAACGGCCATAATAGAAACGATAATTATCCGCCCCACAACCTCACGAACAAATTCCCCAACAGGAAAATTGAGTAATTTTTTCATAATCCATAATCGTACAATATCAACTCCTATGTATACACAAGCAAATACTATGTACGCTGTTTCTACTGGTGCCCCCAATTTGAATGTCAACCATGTTATTGGAAACACAAGACATCCAATAGAAGTTATCCAAAGAACATAACGACGAATTGTCCCTGTAGCCATACAAGCCGTATAACCAGTATTACCTAAGCGATCAATCATTGTTCCAATAGTAACAAGACGAATAAAGGTCACTGTATGCTCCGGTACTTTTCCTAACCAAAAATCAAGTATATAATGTGTCTCCAACAAAATGGGCAGAGATAAAGCAAACAGTAGAAAATAAGAAAATTTTGCTCCACGTATTACTAACTTATTCATTACATCAAAATTACCTATTGCATATGACTTCGTTATTTGAGGATTCAAAGCTGTTGTAAAATCGTTAACAAATCGCATCATAGCGCTCTCCACCTGAGTAGCAATACCACAAGCCGCATTTACACCTACACCAAAAAACATATTAATAAGGATATTTATCCCCTGAGTGTTAAATAAGTAAGCTGTATTAGTAAAAAAGCCCCAACCTGCAAATGATGTCATATCCCTGATTAAAGTACGATCAAAAACCAATTGATAACGTGTTTCAAAAAAATGCCGATTACAATACACCCCATAGACTATACGAATGGTCATCGCAACCAAAACAAGAAGTAGTGAATAAACTACCAACTTATCCCATATTGAAATATAAAGTAAATAGGCTATTAGAAGTTTAAGGATAACCTCTAAAATACTGACGTACGCAAAAGCAGACATTTTCTCGTGTGCTATAATTACTGCATTATATGGCACACTGACAAGATTAATTACAAAAGTGATCAAAGAACATTGCAGTACCCAATTTGCTGCTTCCAATCGATCAAGCGGAATATTCATTTTATAATTAAGAAACCATATCCCAACCGTTTCTCCTAATATTAGAATGAGCAATGATATTCCTACTTGAATATTTATACTAGTAGAGAATATCCTTCTCAATTTCCTCATATCAGCACGCCCCAATTCGAAAGTAATAAAACGGCTGATTGAAGCGGATAATGCCCCTGACACAACAGAAAACATTACAACAACACCTCCGACTATATTATAGATACCATAATCCTCAATACCAAGCGCAGAAAGTACTACACGACTGGTAAAAAGTGAGACTAGCATTACAAGAGCAGTACGTACATACAACGTTAATGTATTTTTTACTATCCGCTCATTGTTTTGTTTGGAATAATCTTTCATCTCAAATGAACGTCCATATCAAGTGTTTGATACTATAAAACATTTTTTAAGATGCCTTTCCCATTATAAATTCCCTCCCCAATCACCTACTTCCACGCCATTCATCAGCTCGGTATTTCTTATCTCAATATGCATTCTTCTCTCCAACAATCACATTTGCTATAGTCTTATAAATGATATATAAATCGAGCAATATCGTCCAATGCTCCATATACCAAATATCAGCCTGAACACGACCTTCCATTTGAGACAGCTCTTTCGTTTCACCACGAAAACCATGAGTCTGTGCCCAGCCAGTCACTCCAGGCTTAATAAAATGACGTACCATATACTTATCAATCAATCGCGCATAAGTCTCTGTGTGAGCTAACATGTGAGGACGAGGTCCAACTATAGACATCTCACCTTTAAAGACATTAATAAACTGAGGAAGTTCATCTATATTAGAACGTCGAAGGAAGTCTCCAAATTTAGTCTTTCGAGGATCATCAACTGTTGCCTGCTTTTTGTCTGCTTCATCATTCACTCTCATGGAACGAAATTTATAGCATTCGAATTCTCTGCCATTCAATCCTGTCCTCATTTGTTTGAAGAATACAGGGCCGGGAGAAGTCAATTTTATGATAGTTCCCACAATTAGGTAAATAACAGGAAAAATAGTAACCAGAAAAATACCGGATAACACAATATCAAATAGTCGTTTCAAAAAACGATTCTCTACTTTACTTAAAGGTTCATATCTCAAATTCAAAATTGGCATATTACCAATCATACTATGCCAGATACGTTGGGGAAATCCTTTACAAACATTAGGGACACCATGAAAATGAAGTAAATGATTCTCACAATAGTTTATAATGGGAACATTATACCGTCCTTGATCCATTGCCAAAGAACAGAATACATGTTTTACGGATGTTTTTCCGGACATAAAATCGGCAAAATTGTCTGGATTGCCCAAGTAACGGCATTGAGAGGAGAAAGTCTCATTCGGAGTAACATCAAAATAACCGACAACTTCATAAATGGCAGCCAAAGAGCTTTCCATTTCCTCATATAATGTATGCATATTATCTCCTCCACCGATAAAAACAGCATAGCTTTTATGTTTACCTTTCGCACAATAATCAATCAGTAAACGACGGATAATTATGCGGTAAACACTTAATACGACAAAAAGGATAAAAAAATAGATAATAAAAAATAGAGGAGATATTATGGAGATTCCACTAAAAGCCATGATACACGCCCAAAAAACAGAAAAGATGATAATATTCTTCAGCACACGTACCACAAGCTGATCAGCACGAATCGCCCGACTATTCCATGCTCTACCGCGGGACACCGAACATGCCAAATAACAAAGACTTAACGAGGTCATCATCCATGAAACTCTGCAGGAAAAAGGTAAAGATACAAATGTTTCTTCCCAAAAGAAAAGGAGAAAGAACAAACACAAGTTCAGAATGATCAAATCTCCCAATACTGCTATAAACTCTACAACTTTATTTATTTGACTGGTTGTTGATACCATATCACATTAAATATTGATTTTAGGCACGGATTTCTTTGAACTTATTCAGAATATCTTCTCCAAATAACTTCCAAGAGATAACAATACAAACTGATAGGAAAATAAAAGCTAAAACATATATTTTTCTACTGGTTCCCGAAGGATATAATGGGATAACCGCAGGCTCTACAACAGCAAAGACAGGCTTTTCTTCCTGAACTTTGGCTCTGGCTACCTGAAGTTGATTAGCAACCTGACTATAGACTTGATAGGCAAGGCTCATGTCATTCTGCAAGCGTTCTTGTTCGGCACGAACACTTTGCAAAATTATATTATCATGAGAATCCATATAGTCAGCATATTTCTTCTGGGCATCGTAATATTCCTGCTGACGCTCTTTAAACAATCTCTCTAAATAAAGACAATCTTCTTTTGCTTTGGTAGTACGATAATCTATTATATATTCCTGCAATTTCCTTACGACAGAATCTACTGCGGCAACTTTCGGATTTTGGAAAGTCACGGAAACTGTAGTCATTGAGGTTTTCTTATCTACGGAAGCTATAATCTTTTTCTTGAGTGATTCAATCTTTTGTAATTCCTTTCCAGATAATTCGATTGCACCCTGATTTGCCTTTTTTGAAATTATTAATTCAGAATCTTCTTCAGCAAATAATGACTTCACCCCACTTATTATCATACCTGGAAAACCGATCACATACCCCCACCAAGGAGAAGATTCTTCATCCAAATATGAACTTAAAGATATTTCCTCATCCCCTGATACGGGAACCTTCATATTAGAAAGTTCCAACAAAAAAGGAGTAGAAGACACAGGAGTAGAAGATACAATATCGGCAGACAAAGAAACATTCAAGGCATCAGTACCTTCATTCATAGAAACTCCACTTCCCAAAAAAGAAGCGGCTAAACCGGATAAACCGCCGCCTTTAGAACCTCCCATTTCAGGAGAAAGAGTAACTCCAACCGTATATTGTTTGGGAATACTTATTGCGACAATAATACCAACTACCAGACCGATGCCGGCAGCTTTGTAAATTGTCTTACGAATGCCTATAATCTTACGAAGAATACCTATTAAATCGATTTCGATCTCTTCATCATTATGATTATTCTGTTTCTGTTTTATGTCTTTTTCTGGTGTCTGTTCTATCATAGTGAGTAAGATATAGTCGTTATTTCTTAATTAAGTTGGCAATAGAAGCAATCATCAACCCCAATGAACTAAAAGAGGTGGCATAACCCAATATATCACCCATATTAGTCCGTTTCTTAGCCTTACTAGGAATAATTATCTCACACCCTGGTTCAATCTGTTTCTTGCCACTACCCTTCACCTTAGTCACCTGACCATTCATATAAACAATGAACTTCTTACTCTTCTTCGCATTCTCTGAATAACCTCCCGCCTGATTCAGGTAG
>NZ_MNQN01000138.1:0-19367 GCF_001915455.1 Bacteroides sp. 43_46
CTATGATTCGATTAAGCAGCAAGAGCGTAATTAGTTTCGCCAGATAAAATTTTGATAACTGAGATTTAAGTGGAAATTACCGACCCACTGCATGCTTACTTACCATTTCTGCCCGCTGTCAAATCCAGTCAAGCCCAAATTCTTATTCGTACAAAACAGCATTTGTTTATAACGCTTTTCAAGGGTACAAAGATAGGAAATGTTTTCGAAATTACGAGAAGACGTTAGCAAATATTATATCAAAGCAGTATCTTTACAGGGCAAATTTATTCTTAACACAAAAAGATATCATGAAAAAACTTTTAATTACCAGCTTATTTCTAGGAAGTTGTGTACTCCTCCTGGCACAAAAAACGACTAAAATACCTAATGTTTATAAACCCGTCCGTTCGGAAATGTATAAGAAAGGATGGATAGACTTCAATAAAAATGGTGTTAAAGATACCTACGAAGATCCGACAGCACCTATCGATGCACGTATAGAAGACCTGCTCAGTCAGATGACACTGGAAGAAAAAACTTGCCAAATGGTGACTCTTTACGGTTACAAACGGGTTTTGAAAGATGATTTGCCTACTTCTGAATGGAAAAACCAACTATGGAAGGACGGTATCGGAGCCATTGACGAACACTTGAACGGTTTCCAACAATGGGGGCTTCCACCGTCGGACAATGAATATGTATGGCCGGCATCCAAACATGCCTGGGCGCTGAATGAAGTGCAACGTTTCTTTATTGAAGAGACACGACTCGGGATTCCTACCGATTTTACAAACGAAGGGATTCGCGGAGTGGAAAGTTACAAGGCTACCAACTTCCCTACTCAACTGGGACTGGGACATACGTGGAACCGTCAACTAATTCACCAGGTAGGACTGATAACCGGACGGGAAGCGCGTATGTTGGGATACACCAATGTATATGCCCCGATACTCGACGTCGGACGTGACCAACGCTGGGGACGCTATGAAGAAGTGTATGGAGAATCACCATATCTGGTAGCAGAATTAGGTATTGAAATGGTGCGGGGTATGCAACACAATCATCAGGTTGCAGCTACCGGAAAACACTTTATCGCTTATAGCAACAACAAAGGTGCACGCGAAGGAATGGCTCGTGTCGACCCGCAGATGTCACCGCGTGAAGTGGAGATGCTTCATGCCTATCCTTTTAAAAGAGTTATCCGCGAAGCGGGATTACTCGGCGTAATGAGTTCTTATAATGACTATGACGGTTTTCCTATTCAAAGCAGCTATTACTGGCTGACTACCCGCCTGCGCGGAGAAATGGGATTCCGTGGATATGTCGTTTCGGACAGTGATGCCGTAGAATATCTTTATACCAAACACGGGACCGCCAAAGATATGAAAGAAGCCGTTCGCCAAAGCGTGGAAGCCGGATTGAACGTGCGTTGTACATTCCGTTCACCGGATTCGTACGTATTGCCTTTAAGAGAGTTGGTAAAAGAAGGAGGACTAAGCGAAGAAGTAATCAATGACCGTGTACGTGATATTCTGAGAGTGAAGTTCCTTGTCGGCTTATTCGATACTCCTTACCAGACAGATTTGAAAGGAGCGGATGAGGAAGTGGAAAAGAAAGAGAACGAGGAAGTCGCTTTGCAAGCCTCTCGTGAATCCATCGTACTCTTGAAAAATGAAAAGAATGTGTTGCCTCTAGATCCTTCAAAGATCCGAAAAATAGCAGTCTGCGGTCCGAATGCAGATGAGCATTCGTATGCGCTAACTCATTACGGACCTTTGGCAGTAGAGGTTACTTCTGTTCTAAAAGGCATTCAGGAAAAAATGAAAGATAAAGCAGATGTACTTTATACTAAAGGCTGCGACTTGGTAGATGCCAACTGGCCGGAATCAGAATTGATTGACTATCCTCTGACAGATGAAGAACAAAAAGAAATAGACAAAGCTGTCAGTCAGGCCAAACAGGCAGATGTAGCTATTGTCGTGCTAGGTGGCGGACAGCGCACGTGCGGAGAAAACAAATCCCGCAGCAGTCTCGACTTACCCGGTCGTCAACTCGATTTACTAAAAGCAGTAGTGGCTACGGGAAAGCCTGTCGTGTTGGTTCTTATCAACGGACGTCCACTATCTATCAACTGGGCAGACAAGTTTGTCCCTGCTATTCTCGAGGCATGGTATCCGGGATCTAAAGGTGGAATAGCTGTAGCAGATATACTCTTTGGAGATTATAATCCCGGAGGTAAACTGACTGTAACTTTCCCCAAAACCGTAGGCCAAATACCTTTCAACTTCCCTTGCAAACCTTCTTCTCAGATTGACGGCGGCAAGAACCCGGGACCGGACGGCAATATGTCTCGTGCCAACGGCGCATTATATCCTTTCGGATACGGGTTAAGTTATACCACTTTCGAATACTCCGACTTGAAAATCTCTCCGGCTATTATCACTCCCAACCAAAAGGCTTATGTCACCTGTAAAGTGACCAATACCGGAAAACGATCAGGAGACGAAGTGATACAACTGTATGTACGTGATGTACTGAGCAGCGTCACTACTTATGAGAAGAACCTTGTCGGATTCGAACGGGTACACCTGAAACCGGGTGAAACGAAAGAAATCACTTTCCCTATCGACCGCAAAGCACTGGAACTGCTGAATGCAGATATGCATTGGGTAGTAGAGCCGGGTGACTTCACATTGATGCTGGGAGCTTCTTCTACGGATATTCGTCTGAACGGAACACTGACTGTTGTAGAGCCGGGGCAAGCTCCTGCCACAAATACAAACAAGGACAGTACTCCTGTCAGTGCCAGTACCAATGCAGACACAGTAGATAATGTAATTGATAATAATTTAACTACGTTCTGGGAAGGCAATAAAGGGGACTACATTACCTTTACCTTACAGAATGGAGCTAAAATAGACGGAGTATCCATTGCCTTCTCCCGTGAGAACGGACTGGAAACTGACTTCGAGATACAACTATCGAGTGGCGGCGGACAATTCCTCACTGTATATTCCGGTACTGTGAAAGAGTACAATAAACTGTTGGACTTCCGTTTCAAAGGAACTACTGCCAGCGATTTACGCATTGTACTAGGTAGTGACCGAGTAGGAGTAGCAGAGATAAAACTTCCCCAACTGCAAAAATAGGAAAAGGCGTGTTTAAAAAGTCGGTAGTATCTTCAATTCCCCTTCTTTCCGAAAGAAGAAACTTTTCGATACTACCGACTTTTCTATCAGTCTTTTCCTCTAAATTATTTTATATGTTCATTTCCATCAATCTCCCCAGCCCGGATTATTTGGCTTCAACTTAGGATTCAGAGCCATTTCGTTTAATGGCAAAGAAAATAAGTAATGTTTGGGAGATTCAAATATAGCCGGGGTAGTCACACGTTTTCCATATACATCCAAACTTCCATCTGCATAAGTTCCCACTTCTGTTTTCAATACAGCGATTTCCTCAGGTGTGTAAACATCTGTATATAGCATCATTCCCGCTTTGGGGGCTACCAGTCTTTCACCACATCCCCAACGCATCAAATCAGCGTAACGTAATCCTTCTCCGAACAATTCCACGCGGCGCTCACGACGGATCTCACGAATCAAATCCGCATTAGTTCCTTTAATAATCGGATGCTTGGCTACCAGTTTAGGGTCGGTTGCCGGCGAACTGGTTAGCTTTACATTAAATCCGACACGTTTTCTTAAAGCATTTACAGTCAAATCCAATTCAGGATCTTTTCCTAATTCTGCTCCGGCTTCAGCGCGAATCAGTAACACCTCAGCATAACGGAATATGATAGCATCCAGAGTACCTACGCCATGAGTATCGGAAAACTCTTTTTCGTTATAAAACTTAGCAATTGCGTATCCCGTACTGGAATGTGTCCCTCCTTCAAGGAAAGAAGATATTGAACTTCTTTTCCCTTCCAAATAATAAGTATAAGGTCCTGCATACGGGGTCGCGATTGTCTGCAACAGACGTGGGTCACGATTCTCCAATTCATCTTTAACCGACGTTACCCCCGTCTGGTCATACGGTTGCCCTGTTATTGTCAAATAATCATCTGCACAATCTTTGCTCATACCCATCATTTGAGCCATTTCACCCAAACGTAGTTGCCGGGTTACATTATTACCTTTATCAACTTTGGGGTCATATTCTTTTGATAGAATAACCTCTGTGTTAGTATTATAATTATCCTGAATAAATAATTCGTGATATGCCGTAGCGGGAGAAGTTCCTTCATACAATTTATATCCATATTCCGATTTCATTAATTCACCAGCAGCATCATAAGCAGCTTGTAGGAATTTGGTGTCATTTTCTATATTATGGTAACGACGATAAGTACCCTCAAACAAACAGATTCGTGCTTTTAAAGCTAAAGCCGCATCTTTACTCACCCTATATACCTTTGTCTTTTTAGGCAACCATGCAATAGCCTGGTTAATGTCTCTCAATACATTATCCATGACAAGAATCCGGGAATCACGCCCTTTATATAATTCTTCCGTATCAGAAGGTGTCAGTGCTGTGTCATACCAAGGAAGATCACCGTATTTTCTTACTTTATTAAAATAATCCATGCACTTGAAGAACAAGATTTCTCCAGCGTATTGTTGCTTCACAATTTCTGTTTCCGGTGATTTCTCATAATTCATTAGAAACTCGTTGCATGCACGAATATTCTCCCACTTCCAATCAGACCCTTCATCAGAAGCATTTTTTACAGCTATCTGATGTCCGAAGCTTACATCATTCTTTTCCCAAGGAAGAATATTGTCCGAGTTCCAGTCGTCTTCCAACATCGAATTGTACCCTTTAGGGGCACCATGACCGTTAATCAACTTTGGATAAAAGTCATTGCAATATTGTTCTAAAGCATTGGCATTGGCAGATTCAAAGAATTTTCCGGTTTCAATGATATCTTCCGGGGTCCTGTCTAGAAAATCGCATCCCTGCATAAAGAATGCCGCTACCCCTAGTCCTAGTATAATTATTTTTTTCATAATAAACAGATTTTAAAAAGTTAAGTTAATACCAAATGAGAAGGTCCGACTAAACGGATAAGCCTTACCATCGGAAGTAAGATTACCCACCAATTTATTGTCTTTGGAGTTGGACTGACGTGTACTGACAATATCCGGATCCAGATACTTAAATAGCTTAGTCCCTACCCATAAATTCTGACCACTTGCAAATACTTTCAATTGCTCGATTCCAACTGTAGATATCCACGCTTTAGGTATTGTGTAACTGATTGTTAAATCCTTCAAACGAATATATGCACCATTCTGCAAGTATTTTGTTTGGGTTTGCTTACTCCTGCCACTATAACTTGGAAGCGGGTAATAGGCATTGGTATTATTCTCACTCCAAGAATTATCAACATGGTAATCATTAACAGCAGATTGCCATACGTTGCTATTACTCGGAAATCCCCAAAACACCGGGCTGTCAATCCATAAATCTCTTTTAGCTATCCCTTCAAAAAAGACACGCACATCGAATCCCTTCCAGGAAGCACTGGCATTGATATTGAAAGAATAACGGGGAGTGGTGTTACCTATCACTTTCTGGTCACCTGTATTATAGATAGTCTTGGCAGATGTAATACCTTCCACTCCATCCAAATCTTTATAACGTATGTCACCTACTTTCCAAGTCTTTGATATATCTCCCTGAATAGTAGCCATTCTCTGAGCTTCTGCTTCGTCCTGAATGAATCCATCAGTTACATACCCCCATATTTCTCCGATTCGCTTACCTTCATAGTAATTATTCAAAGCTCCTTCCGGATTATCGAATTTTGTAATAGTTGAATAACTGTCTGCAAGTCCTACACCGATAGAATACATTAACGGACTGCCTCCGACATTATTAATCTTATCATTCCAAGAAACAGATAATTCCCAACCATTCGTCCGCATATTCGCCAAATTTTCTTTACCACCGGAACTTCCCAATACGGCCGGATAGGTTTTAGAAATCACCATATCGTTTGTATTACGGATATAGTAATCGAATGAAGCATTTAAACGGTTATTCAACATAGCGATATCCAGACCGAAATTGGTAGTTGTTACCTTTTCCCAAGTAATATTGGTACTTGCCAATGTCGGTGCTTTCAATCCGGATATAACTTTTCCACCCATTACATAAGATAAAGTTTCATTATCCAGATAACCTAAATAGTCAAAATTTCCGTTTGTTACCTGATTGCCTAGTGTTCCGATAGAAGCGCGAAGCTTTACATTATCAAAAAGGTTGCGTGCAGGTTCAAAAAACTTTTCTTCCGACAGTCTCCAACCAACAGACACAGAAGGGAAAAATCCCCATTGTGAACCGCTTTTATATTTGGAAGAACCATCATAACGTCCATTCACTTCCAACAGATATCGGCCTAAATAGTCATAATTCAAGCGGAAGAACATGCCTTGTACAGCCCAGACCGTTGCATCTTCTCCTATAGACTGCAAAGTAGTAGCAAGGTCACTGACCGGAGTATTGTTGTCGTACAGTCCTGAAACTTTTGTCTTCAAAGCTGTTATTTTTTTACTTTCCTGATTATATCCGGCCATGACACCGAAAGAGTGCTGCTTGATAGTTTTCTTATATTCAGCCCAGAGGTTTAAAGCTTGATAAGTGTCATTGTACTTATCATTATTTACCCCATTTGAACTTCCTTGCGGAATACTTGTACCATCCGGTTGTGATTGATACAAAATATTTTGATGCTTTTTCTGTTGCTTAAAAAACTTATTTCCTGTATAATCCCCTTTAATGGACAAACCTTTTATCGGAGTAATATTGAATGCTCCCGTATACCAAAAGTCATCGGAAGAAGTAATATCACGTCCTGCTTGAGCCATGATTCCTGCAATATTATAGTTGAAGTTAGAACCGGCCACAGCTGCAAAATTTCCATCCGGCAGATAAACCGGAATAAAAGGAAAAGCACGATAAACTTCATGATAAGGACTACTTCCCATATAATCGTATGTATTCGGAATGTCCGACTCGTTACGGTTATACTTAGTCCGGAAGGTGATTTCCAACCAGTTTGTCAATTGAGAAGTAAAATTGAAAGACATATTGATACGTTTATAAGTATCATCTCCAAATGCAAATAAGCCATCTTGTCCTTTGTATCCGATAGAAGCATAATATGAATTTTTCTCAGTTCCTCCGCTGATACTGGCATTATGTTGCTGCATGAAAGCAGATTTCTTATAGAACTCCTCGAACCAGTTTGTATTAGCAGCATACGCCCACTGACCTATACCTGTATACTTGCCTGTTTGGTCTATAAATACAGAAGGGTTATTGACCGGGTCACTATTATACCTGTCAATGGCTTCTACTAATTCAGTGGAAAAGTCTCCGTTACCACCGGAATTAACACTAGCCTGATTAATTGCATGAATCCATTTACTGGAATTTATGCCTTCGGGCAATCTGGAAGGAGACGACCAGGAGAAATTGTTGTTGTAATTCACACGCACTTTCTCACCTTTAGTACCCTTCTTTGTAGTGATCAGGACCACTCCAAATGCAGCTCTAGCTCCATAAACAGCAGCTGAAGAAGCATCTTTTAACACCGAAATGCTTGCAATATCCTGTGGATTGAGCAAAGAAATATCATTAGTTTCCACTCCATCCACCAATATAAGAGCCGAGCCACCGTTCAATGATGTTGTTCCACGGACATTGATTTGCGCAGTTGCGTTAGGACTACCTCCATCAAATGTTATATTCAAGTTGGGAATAGCTCCTTGTAATCCTTGGGTTACGTTAGCTATCGGCCGATCCTCCAACACATCGCCATCAGCCATAGTAACGGCTCCCGTCAAATTTACCTTCTTTTGGGTTCCATATCCCACTACTACTACTTCATCCAGCACTTCAGAGTCCTCTTTCAAAACTATTTTAAAAGAAGTCTTACCATTAACGCTCAATGTCTGACTTTTCATTCCAATATAAGAAATTGTAATTTGAGCATTGGATGCTACATTGTTGAGAGTAAAAATACCGTCAAAGTTGGTAATACTACCATTGGTAGTTCCTATTACCAATACACTGGCACCAATAATAGGTTCGCCTTTTTCGTCCGTAACGGTACCGCTAACTGTCAGTGATTGCCCCAAAGTATTCACGGACAAACAAGAAAGAAATAACACAAACATGCTTCGAAGAAACATGAATGGCAGTGTTTTACATTGTTTCATAGAATAAATTGTTAGTTAGTAATTAGATTTATATCAAGGTCACATTAATAATAAGGAAGTAAACAAAATCCCTATGCGTGAAATCGGACAAGGAACTGTTTACAATAATTAATGGTTAACTTGTTCTTTTATTTATTAAAGTAAGAGGATGTGCCTCACGGCACTATTTATTTTTGCTTATGTGTATTATTTCATTGTGGTATTGCAAATATACCATAAAATTCCTAATAATCAAAAAAAATAGTCTTTTTTTGAAAAGATTAGTTAGCGTTTTTTCGAATATCGAAAAAATACATAATTCCACTCCTCTATCCCAAATATTCTCTTAAAATAAAAACAATCCTAAAGAAGAATTCCAGCAAATTATTGACTTTATTCCAAGTCAATCACTTACCTTTGTCATACTGATACAATTTATGCAATATTCCGTACAACATAAAATATCAATATCATGAAACAATTATTGATTACAACTCATTTGTATACATTCGCTGTTATCTGTGTAATTGCAACTACCATTAGTAGTTGTACCTTTAAAAAAAAGACTGATATGGAAACACCAACCGGAACAAAGGAAAATGAACTAACCATGCTAGTAGGAACTTACACGTCAGGAGACAGTAAGGGAATTTACAGTTTCCGTTTCAACGAAGAAACCGGAACGGCAACCGCACTTAGTGAAACGGAAGTAGAAAATCCCTCTTATCTCGCAGTTTCTGCTGACGGAAAATTTATTTATACAGTCAGTGAATTCAATAATGAACAGGCGGCCGCCAATGCATTTGCCTTCAATCAGGAAAAAGGAACTCTTAAATTATTGAATTCACAGAAAACCGGTGGTGAAGATCCTTGCTATATCATTACAAATGGAAATAATGTGATAACCGCCAATTACAGCGGCGGCAGTATCTCTGTTTTTCCTATCGCAAAAGACGGTTCACTCCTGCCTGCTTCCGATATTATAAAGTTCGAAGGTTCGGGAACCGATAAGGAACGACAGGAGAAATCCCATTTACATTGTGTCCGTATCACTCCGGACGGTAAATATATGTTTGCCGATAATTTGGGAACAGACCAAATACATAAGTTTATCATTAACCCGGACGCGAATGCAGAGAATAAGGAAAGTTTTCTTAAAGAAGGTTCTCCTTCCGCCTTTAAAGTGAAAGCCGGTTCAGGTCCCCGGCATCTGACATTCTCACCTAACGGTAATTATGCCTATCTGATTAATGAACTGTCGGGTACAGTAATAGCCTTCGAGTATAAAGACGGAGATTTAAAAGAAATCCAAACCATAGTTGCCGATACAGTCTGTGCAAAAGGCAGTGGTGATATTCATATCAGTCCGGACGGCAAATTCCTGTATGCCAGTAATCGCCTGAAAGCAGACGGCATCGCCATTTTCAGTATCCAACCGGATAACGGAATACTGACAAAAGTAGGTTATCAACTTACAGGGATTCATCCTCGTAATTTCATTATTACGCCTAATGGCAAATACATGCTGGTTGCTTGCAGAGACAGCAATGTCATTCAGATATACGAAAGAGATGCAGACACAGGCCTGTTAACAGACATACACGGAGACATAAAAGTAGATAAACCTGTTTGCGTGAAATTTATACCCAATCCCAAACAGAGCTAATATTCACAAGACCTAAAATTATATATAGCCTGATACTTATATTCTCTTTCAAGTGTGAAACAATTTAAATGTGAAAGAGCTAAGCTGATTAACAAATCAGCCTAGCTCTTCATTCAGGAATAAAAAAGCATCCACTATCTCATTTGATCAAACTACGAAAGGCCTGAATCCCCTGATGATTAATATCCAATTTTTCTACCTCTTTCAATAACCTGGCAGATTTCTCTTTCTGATTCAATCCCCAATATCCCAATGCCATCATATATTTGCAATGAATTATATTCCTTACAGTCAAGTTATCCTCCCAAATCAAAAGATCAGGCAATGACACAGCGAAATAATCCATTTTAATCTTGTCAAACAAATGCTTCTCTCCGTAAGAAATCAACTTATGAAAACGTCCATTCGCCTCATCTATGCGTCCTAGTTTTAGTAATGCCAACCCCTGATAAAATATTTTATCGGGTTTCGCATCATTATAATACATGGCGGCGGCAGGTTCTGTCGGCCCAACAGTGGCCTGTTCCCAATATCTGACAGCTTCATCTTTACGGTTCAGATTTTCATAAGCGCAACCCAAGAAATAATAGAAATCATTCTCTTGTGCACCGTACAATTTGCCTTCACCTAAATGATGCGGATATTCCAAGCATTCTTCCAATAATGCAATTGCTTCTTGATTATTGCCAGCAGTCAATGCTTGCTTAGCCAGTTCCACACGGGCTAGTTGATATTGGGCAGGTACTTTTCCCTCACCACCTTCCCAAGGGTGGAAGCTATGTGCATCAAGCAATGCTTTGGCTTTTTCATATTCACCAGTCTGGTTCAACAGAGTTATTTCTTCCAATACAAGATCGTCACGTTGCTCAATCAAATCAGGATATTGCCGTAAGAAAGCCAGACGTTCCTTATGCGGACGACGAACACGTTTATAAAGCTGGTCCAATTCCATTAGAATACGTGCATCTGTTGTATCAAGCCGAAAAGCACGTTCCATGTATTCGATAGCCTTTGTTTCTTCATTCTTTTTATTGAAATAAGCCAGAGCCAGATTACGCCATACAGTCGGGAAGTTATCATCTAGCCGGGCAGAAGTTTCCCATGCTTCCATAGCCAAGTCGTACTGACGTTTGTCATAGTATAGATTACCCAGATAATAAGGAGCTTTAGCATCATGCGGATTTTGCTCCATGGCACATTGTAATGCAAGGATTGCTTCCAGACGGTTAGGGAAACAATAATCAGGACACATCTCAGCCGCTTGGGCAAACACCTGTCCTGTTCCCGGTAATTCCCCTTGAACCAGACACCAGCCTAAATAATAATAAGTCATAGGAGTAACAGCACTTTCAGTTATAGCTATATTCCATAAAGAAGCAGCCTCTTGCCAACAACCTGCCGCACAATAATCAAGCGCTATTTCATCATAGTTATGAGGTTCGCCACGCATCATTTCCTTCAAAGTAGCCAACTCGTCAGAAACATTGGTTATCAAATATTTTTCATAACGACAGCCAAAGTTGAATTTATCAATGGCCAATGAATCCTCAATCAGTTGCAGAGCTTCTTCTGATTGTCCCATTCGGCGGAGGATAGCAACTTTTAAAGCACGGGCTTTATGATTGTGCCAGTTGCGGATTAGCGAGTGATTAATTTCATCCAATGCATCTGCCAAGCGGTTTTGCATAGTAGAAATCTGTGCACAAGCAAAATATCCGGCATCCTGCCAAGCAGCATTCCAGCAAGCTTTATAGAAACGGTCGTAAGCCTCATTGTAACGTCCCTGATATTTCAAGGCAAGGCCAAGATTATAAATCGGTTCTCCGTCATAAGGATTCGGATTACGTTTTTGTAGGGTCTTCACGGCAGTAAGCAGATATTGTTCTGCTTTATGGAAACGCCCTTTACGTATATACCACAGACCAAGCGCGTTATTATTACGTACATCAATCGGATCACGCCGCAATGCTTCTTCGTAGTATTCTACGGGATTATAAGTAGCATGCCTGTATTGCTCCAAATGCATACCTGTTAAATAAAGCTGTTCAGTTGTCTTTATTTCTTGTGGAAATAGCGCAGCTTCGGCAGCATCAGGAATAGGTTTCACTTCTTCCGGTTCCGCATGCCAATAAAGCAATTCCCTTCCGTTTGCCGTGATTTCAAGAATCAGTTTATTAAGTTTCTCACCATTCACATTTACCACTTCATTCAGCAATTCTTCCGGGGTGATAGTCACTTCCTTGCTATAATACACTTTACCGTCTTCTCCTTTCAAAATAACGTTTACCGTCTGACGAGAAGTAGCAAATATCTTACAACGTACACAGTCTTCTCCTTCCGGTTCAATGTTCATCAGCAAATCCCTGCTGGCATTCTTCACCACTCCCAATTCCCGGTAAGGCAGGAAATATTGAACGAAACTCTTTTCTTCATAAGGTTGCAGCCAAGTAAAGTCCGGTTGATTTTCAGTATATACACCTGCCATTAATTCAATATACGGTCCATCCTCATCGGTCAGATTACGGTCCCATGCACGACCGAAATCACCGTTCCCCCAAGTCCATTGTTTCTTACCCGGAGAAATATGGTGATTGGCTACATGCAGCATACCGGCACGGGTATCATTCTCATATCCACCCTCGAAGTCAAAGCGGGAATTTACAGCCATATAGGAAGTAGGAACCTTGATATTCTTATAGTTCGAGATGTCCACTCCGGCGGAATAGTCCATCTTATAATAAGTACCCGTTGCAATAGGAAAACTGGATACGGCACGTTTTCCATGGTCGAACACGGCATTGATATCCGGCGGGAATACGCTCTGATAGTAATCATTCACCGCTACGGCAGGATTCGCCCACCACAGAAAGGTCTGCGGTACTTCGGTACGGTTGTAAAGTACTCCTTTGATTTCAAGAAAAGCATGTCCGGGACGAAGTGTAAAACCTGCCATTCCCTTCTGATGAAACATACGTTCCATTTCATTCACCCATACCGTGACGCTTCCGTCGGCATTTTCCTCAATAGTCGTATCCACGGGCATATAAGTACTGGGGCGATGATGTTGAGGCCAGTTAAATTCGATACCACCAGAAATCCACGGTCCTGCAAGTCCCACCAGAGCCGGCTTTATCACATGATTATAATAAATAAAATGACGCTCTCTGATTTTATCATAGGCCATCTGCACACGTCCACCCAGTTCAGGCAGAATCATCACTTTGATATATTCGTTTTCGATAAAAATAGCATTGTATTCCTTATCCACCTTTTCATCGGACATTGATTCAATCACAGGATAAGGATAAACTACCCCACTACTGCCTTGATACACCCGTTTCTCCAGGAAAATCGGATTCTTCTCCGGTTTACCTACTTCATAGGTAGGGATAACCACCTTTTCTTTCCATGCTTTTACCATCGTATTATTGATTATAAATTTATTTTTTATTCGTTGACAAAAAAACAAAAGACAAAGAAGATCGGAGACAGGGAGGTTTTATATCCTCCCAGCCTGATTAATGATGTTATGCCTATTTACTTGCTAATTTGACAATCCGTTATCGTTTATTTAATTAAGTCCTTTTCTAATGCTTCCAGCGATTTGCCTTTCGTTTCGGGCAATGCACGGAAGAAGAACAGGTAGCCGACAGCACAAATGGCTGCATAAATCCAGAATGTACCGCTGCTTCCCAAGAAATTATTCAGTAGCGGGAAAGTGTATGTCAGTGTGAAACTACCGACCCATAAAGCAAATGTACAGGTAGCCATCGCAACGGCACGTACTCGGTTCGGGAAGATCTCGGCGAGCAGTACCCAGGTGATTGGCCCCAACGACATCGCATAGCAAGCAATAGCCAAAACGACCAGCACCACCATAAAGAATCCACTGACTTCGAAGAAATAACAAGTACCCAGAATAAGATAAATGCCTGCCAGTCCCCCGGCTCCCAACAGCATAAGAATACGGCGTCCTAAACGTTCGACTGTATAGATTGCCACAAAAGTAAAAATCACATTTGCCACACCTGTCACCACAATATTAAAGAGAACATCTCCCAATGAATATCCTGCGGACTGAAATATCTCCTGCGCATAATTGAAGATAACATTCGTACCGCACCATTGTTGGAACACAGCTACGATAATACCTAAAACAAGCACTTTACGGAACGGACGGCTAAACAACAACCGCAATCCTCCTTCCGACTTCGAAGAACCGGTTTCTTCCACCAGGCGAAGTTCCTGACCGGCATAGTCGTCACCGCCTATTTTGCTGAGTACATTCCATGCCTTCCCTTCTTTCCCTTTCATCGCCAGCCAACGGGGACTTTCGGGAATGAAACATGCCAGCAACAAGAATATCGCAGCAGGGAAGGCAGCCGCCCAAAACATCCATCGCCATCCCATTTGGCCATTCCACGAAGCGCAGATATCCGCGAGAGAGAAGTCTGCAGGAATAGGCTCCGCAATCAGCCAGTTTGTGATTTGAGCGCCAAGAATACCGAGCACAATTGTCAATTGGTTTAGCGAGACGAGTTTTCCCCTGATTGAGGCAGGAGCTACTTCGGCAATATACATAGGAGAAAGTCCCGAAGCGATTCCGATGCCGATACCTCCCAGAAAGCGGGCGGCCAGGAACCAGCTAAATACTGAAAATGCCCCGGTAGCATAGGCAGAAGACAAGAATATGAAAGCAGAAATTATCAGGAGAGGTTTACGCCCATAACGGTCTGCCATCATCCCTGCCACCATAGCGCCAATCAGACAGCCGAGTAAAGCCACGCTCATGGCAAGTCCCTGCATGGCAGGCACATCGGCTATATCGAAATAGAGTTCGTAGAAAGGTTTCGCTCCCCCTATCACTACCCAATCATAGCCGAATAGAAGTCCGCCCATTGCGGATACTAAACAGATAAAATAGACAAACTTTTTATTATAACTTCTCATACCATTAGAAGATTGATTGATTAATTGATTTTGCAAACTTGTTTTTTAGACTTTCGACCGAACACCCGGTACTCCTTTTTTCTAGTCCAAGCCCCTATAAATAGATGTCGCTTTTGTTTCTATCACTTTACCTTCATTCTTTAGTATCAGGCTTCTGATATCCTCTTCGCCAAGCATCGTCCGGGGAGCAAAACTTTCAGAATTCATATACGTAACCAGGCTGTAAAGCATCTGTTGTATTTCAGGCTTGTCGCTTCCCTCGGAAAGAATATCCATAGCACTCATTATCAGTTTTCCCTTTCCACATTTTGTTTCAAAGACAGATACCAACTTTCTGTTATTTGTAAAATTGTCAATAGATTCCACAATCGGTTCAACCGGCGGTAACGAATCGACAACCAGTACTTTCGACCTCTTCACCAGATTCCACCATTGCCAGTTGCTATGCATTTCTGTAGGGAAGTGCCGCAAAGCCGCATGTTGAGTATT
The DNA here is from genome assembly GCF_001915455.1 of Bacteroides sp. 43_46. Taxonomy (NCBI): domain Bacteria; kingdom Pseudomonadati; phylum Bacteroidota; class Bacteroidia; order Bacteroidales; family Bacteroidaceae; genus Bacteroides; species Bacteroides sp. 43_46. Next base: position 15,298 of record NZ_MNQN01000138.1, read on the forward strand.
GCACAGAAGTCCCATTGTTCCTGCCTGTCTGGGGAAATGGACAGGACTCCAGAAGACCGGAAGAAACTTCCCTTCCAATCCTTTCAGATAACTCATTTTCGGAGAAAACAAAACTTTTCTTCCTTGATTCAACGCAGCCAAAGCTTCTTCTACATCTTGAGTCAGCAGGACATCTCCGACATTCAATGATTCGATACGAGGATATACCCAAACAGGCCACGTATTTTTCCATTCAGTTCCTTCTACAGATACCGTGAGAGACAACTTTGAAGCCTTCCGTACACTTTTAAGTTCTGCACGGATATCTCCACATTGTGTCACTGTTCCTTTGGATATACTTTCCACATTCAGTCTGCCGTTCGAGATTTGCGTTCCCGCCTCATCAGCCAGCTGCCACATTATCTGTTTATTATCAATAGCCGCATTCGAATAGTTGACAACTTCAATTGATGCAGAGAACATCTCATCACCGGAATAAACCGCTTTAGCAAAACGAGCCAACGGAACAACAGGCGCACAAAACTGCCTGAAAGCAGAAGCCTCAATCAATCCTTTCGAATCCCAGAAAGCATCCAAAAGTCCGACCAGTGCAGTTCCCTGTCCCGGGAAATCATGCAAATCCAACAACTGAAAACCGCTGAACTGCTTTGTTTTCATCGCTCTTTCTATCTCCTCCTTATATAACAAGACCGCCAATTTTCCCGATGCTTCCAGAAAATCCTCCGCTTTCGAATATAATCCTTTCTTCTGTAAATCCTGTTTAACAGCCTTAAAATTCAGAGGTTCCAGTACTCCTGTGTATTTCTCTATTTCTTTTAGATTCGGAAATACGGCATACTGCCCAATCTCATGAGAGATAAGAGGGACATTCATGTCCTGCATGGCGGCACTGTAATCTTTATAGAAACAAGGTGGTTCCTGATCGAAAATACCTTGCCCCCTCACCCAGCCTTTATCTGTCCATTGCGTGACAAAAAAGTCATCTTCCGGCTCCGGTTTCGCTCCATGTCCTTTTTCGAAAGTAAAAGTCGAAGTTGTATATAAACGCCTGCTATCTTTCCCTTTCATATATCTGACCATGTCATTCAACAGTTTAAAATCATACTGGAGTTCATTACCAACACTCATCATGCAGAATGACGGGTGATTTCCATACGCTTCGACAATCCGGTCAAATTCGTTATAAAGAAATTGGGTCATTGCCTCATCCTTGCCGATAGTATAAGACCAGTTCGGCAGTTCCACCTGTAAATAGAAACCTAACTTATCCGCAACGCAAAATGCCGCTTCCGGCGGGCACCAGGAATGAAACCTCAAATGGTTCAGCCCCCACTCCTTGGCTGTGGCAAAGACTTTCATCCAACCTTCTTCCGTCATCGGCGGAGTACCTGTCAGAGGAAAAATACAACACTCTAATGTTCCGCGCAGGAAAATTCTATTACCGTTGACCGTCAGAATGCCTTGACCATTATCTATCTCGCGCATCCCGAAAGAAACATCTTTCCGTTCAGTTTTCTTCCTGTCAAACCGGCAAACTACAGACAAATTATATAATTCAGGAGTAAATTCATCCCATTTCTTCATATCTGTACCCAGCGAATAATCATATTCGAGCTTCTGCCTGCCTTCTTGCAAAGTAATCTGAAATTCTTTTTCTACAAACTTCTGTCCACCTTCAGGCTGTCCGACCTGCAAGGCTAGTTTCACTTTCTCCGGTTTATGCCCGCTATTCTCCAAAGTAACCGCCACCCGTATCTTCCCATTTCTGACATCAGGATAAACATTCACATGCTGAATACTGACTTTCTGCCGGGCAGTCAGTTTCATCTTACCCAACACTCCATTCCACATAATCTGAGTGTCATTGGTATAAGCATGTGCCAGGTCGTTTGCAGAAATATCATATCGCTTTCTATTGTCAATACGTAAAGCTATTATATGTTTACCTGCCGACAGACCTTTCGGCATGACAAACCGATGAGGAGCGATCAAGCTTTCCTGTGCACCCGCCACTTCTTCTCCGTCAATCCATAAACGGCTCTGCCACAGGACTCTTTCAAAAGAGAACTCCAACGGCTGTCCTGCCATACTTTTGGGAATATTAATCTCACGCTTGTACCATGCGACCCCTACATAAGCGTTCTTACGGGTCAGACGAAGCAACTGCGGTTTTTCCAGTTTGGGAACGAGCCTGTTGGAAGTCCCTTTCCGGGCCAAATCTGTGGTTCCAGGCAAACTTATATTATCGGAGAAAGATTTCAGATACCATCCCTCTTTCTCCCCTACATCTGTACTATCTAAAGCCAATTCCCAATTTCCACTCAAATCCAACAGATTTTGGGCGGCAGAAATACTGGAAATTCCCAATAATACTATTAATAAGAAAGATTTCATATTATAACTTTTCATACCATTAGAAGATTGATTAATTAATATTGCAAAGATAGAACCGGTTGAGTAGACAAAAAATAGAATTTCATTTTATAAAGATAGACAATCTTATTTTTTTGCCCTATATTTGATAAATAGTATACATTACTATATATTTGCATAAAACAGTTGAATCACATACTATGATATTATGGTAAAGTTAAAAAATGGATTTACCGGAGAAAGGGCTTTAGTGCTTCCCCGAATGATTGTTGACAAACTGGAGGAAGATCCTCTGACCTCCATGCTCCATATCACGGATATAGGATATTATCCGAAGGCCAAACATCACTTCCGGGAACGAAAAGAACCGATCAATCAATATGTATTCATTTATTGTATCGACGGGGCCGGTTGGTATCGGATAGGTGAACAGGAATATACCGTTTCCGCCAATCAATATTTTATCCTTCCTGCGGGAGTTCCTCATGCCTATGCTTCTAATAAATCTTCTCCATGGACTATTTACTGGATACACTTCAAAGGTATCCTTGCTCCTTTTTACGCTCAGGAAGCAAGCCGTCCAATGGATATCCAGCCCGAATCACATTCACGTATCAGTACACGAATCAACTTGTTCGAGGAGATATTCAATACTCTGAAGAATGGTTACAGCAATGAAAACCTGCGTTATGCGTTCTCCATGTTCCATTTTTATTTAGGAACACTACGCTATATACAGCAATTCCGCAACGCTGCCACACATAATGACTCAACAGAAGATGAAAATATAAGCGAACTGGCAATTCATTATATGAAAGAAAATATGGAGAAACACCTCAGCCTGCAAGATATAGCCGACCAGATCGGGTATTCTCCTTCTCACTTCTCCATGCTGTTCAAGAAGAAAACAGGACATGGCCCGGTAACCTACTTCAATTTATTAAAAATACAGCATGCCTGTTTTTTACTCGACACCACGGATATGAAAATTAATCAGATATGCTATAAGATAGGTATAGAAGATACTTATTATTTCTCCCGCTTATTCAGCAAGATCATGGGAATGTCACCACGGGAATATCGTAAATCGAAGAAAGGATAACTGCCTCGAAACTTTTAGTTTCAAGCCTTTGGAACAATAGTTTCAAGGCGGTGAAACTTTAGTTTCAAGGCGCGAAACAAATAGTTTCCCTATATGGAAACTTTAGTTTCAAAGCCTTGAAACTAACTGAAGTAAAGCTTGATTCTGATGAGGACCTACAAAGGAAGTATGAGAAATGCAATACGAACAGTATGAGAAATGACTGTTTTTTACCGGTTTTAGGTTAAAAAAGTATGAGAAATACCTTATTGAAAAAGTATTTCTCATACATTATTATATTGATTAATAACAAATTATCTAAAAACAATGAGAATATGAGAAATGCTTTTCTCATTTCCGGTTCTTCGCCAAATTTGGTGGTAATTTAACCAGTCGGTGGTATCTCCATTCCCCTCCTTCGGGGAAGGAGGGGTGGCTGAAAGCCGGGGTGGTAGGTGGATACACAATGCAGATAATAACTGACTTACGCATTCACCTACCACCTCCCCCTACGGGGACTCCTCCTTCCCGGAGGTTGTGTAAAAAGTAAGCATCAAGTGTTCTTTGACATATTGTATTAAAAAGGAAATGCTCTTTATCTCTTTATTTTGGTATT
>NZ_MNQN01000139.1:0-1249 GCF_001915455.1 Bacteroides sp. 43_46
GGTTGTATGCCTATAAAGAATCGCTTCCTGAGAACAAGCAGTTCATCTTGGAGAACAATAAGGAAACGCTGGCGCAGGTTTTTACAGATGTACGTTATACGAAGAAAGACAGTGAGACAATGTCGGAGAATCTTTGGAAGATAATGAAAAAGCAGGGATTTTGAAAATTAAGGATTAGGGAAGATTAGGGATAAGGGGTTAAGCTAATGCATACTTAGCTGCATTTAATCCTTTATCCCTAATCCCTAATCCTTTATTCTTATCCTTTTTTCAGTACGGCTTGAATCTCGTCGATTTCCGCACGGAATGATTTGTCTACCTCTTTCAGCTCTTTGATGGTTTTGCATGCATGCAATACAGTGGCATGGTCTTTATGTCCAATTAGCGCACCAATTTTTGCAGTAGAGAAGTCTGTATGGTTTTTGGCTAAATACATGGCTATTTGTCGTGCTTGCACCACTTCCCGCTTTCTGGATTTTGTGTGGATGGTGGCTGTTTCCAATCCGAAATGCTTGCATACGGTGTTGATGATTTCATCGACAGTTACTGCTTTGCTTTCACTGTTCACCACCTTGCGTACGATACGTTGCGTCAGTTCCAGGTCTATTTCTTTATTGTATATGGTGGAATGTGCCATAATGGAAATGACGATGCCCTCCAGGTCACGTACACTGTCGCCCACGTTTTCTGCAATATAGTCAATCACTTCTTGGGGGAACTGCAGGCCGTCACGGTGTATTTTGTTGCGCAGAATGTTCTTGCGGAGCTCTACGGTAGGTTTCTCCAGCTCAGCTACCATTCCCCATTTAAAACGTGTGATCAGACGCTCTTCCATGCCTTGTAGCAATACCGGTGCACGGTCGGAGGTAAGGATAAGCTGCTTGCCGTTTTGATGCAGATGGTTGAAGATATGGAAGAATGTATTCTGTGTTTTGGTTACGCCGGCAAATTCCTGAATATCATCAATGATTAGAACATCAATGGTCTGGTAGAAGTTGATGAAGTCGTTAGTCGTATTGTTACGTACGGAATCATCAATGGTCTGGTAGAAGTTGATGAAGTCGTTAGTCGTATTGTTACGTACGGAATCGGTGTATTGCACTTGGAATAGGTGTGCAGATACATACAATACCCTTTTCTCCGGGTATAGTTCCTTGATTTTGGTTCCGATAGCATTGGCAAGATGGGTTTTGCCTACACCTGATGCTCCGTATAGGAACAGCGGATTGAAGATTGTTTTAGCCGGATT
>NZ_MNQN01000139.1:1389-21204 GCF_001915455.1 Bacteroides sp. 43_46
ACCATTACGTTATACATCAATTTAGTTCCCTCACCAATGACCTTATAGAGAGTCTTGCGCAACAAATCAACAAATTTGTCCTCCAAAAACTCATAGAAGAACTGGCTGGGCACTTGTACGACCAGCGTTTTGTCTTCATATTTTAAAGGTATGATGGGAAGAAACCATGTTTTGTATGTCTGCTCCGGAACATTGTCTCTGATGATTTCAAGACAGCGATTCCACAGCCCGACATGATCTATTTCACTCATAACGGCTATAAATACATTTATTAATTAAGCATAACTTCTACGATTGCAAAATTGGCAATCTTATTCGAGAAAAACAAATCCTTTTTTTCTTGCGTTTTTAGGGAAAGTAATAAGCTCTTTACTTTCAGCTACTTATCGGTTACTATGAGTATACTCCTTATATAAGGTGTGTTGCATTTATCTAATACTTTGTCATATAGTGGTTTATGTAGCTTTGCGTCTCTTGTTTTCTTTCTGTGCCCAGAGCAGGAAAAAGCCCTTTTTCGCTCCTTGTATAGAGCAAATGAGGGCTTTCCTTTTAATTCCTTTATAGACTTATTATTTAGACAAAATCTATATAACGTCCATCTTTTACTTATCTTTCTTGCCGAATAGGGAGAAATGGACGTATCGTTTCGGATGCGATTTCAAGTCTTCCAATAAACTTGCTGCGTTGGCAGTGGTGGCGTTCAGATTATTATATAGAGAAGGGTCGTTTAGCAAAAGTCCGACGGTATTGTCTTTCTGGCATTGTTCAAAGTTGCGTCTACCTTTTGCATGGCGGCAGCATAATCTATCTCCTTTAAGTTGTTGGAAATGAGTGCAAAGTTGTCTCCAATGGTATTGAGCTTGCCGGTCAGTTGTGGAATATCATCCTTCATTAGAGTTTGCAACTGGCGGCTTGTGACGGCCATACTTGCTGTTAAATCTTGTACGTTATGCAAGGTTGCAGGGATGGCGGGGTCGGCTAGTATGACATTTAAGGATGCGAGGATGGAATCCAGCTTGGGCAGCATCTTCTCTACTTGCGGCATCATGGTGGCAACTTTTTCCATCATTCCGTTGTTCAGCACGCCGGGGATTGTGTCTCCAATCTGGTATTTCTCCCGTGGGTTATTGGCAAGCAGCAGGTTCATCTTTACGCCGCCAAGCATTTCGGCTGCCAGTTCTGCCGTACTTCCTTTGGGAATGCGCAGCTCTGGGTCAACATCTATTTCGGCAACGACTTTGCCCGGTTGGGTATAGTCGTAGTACAAGTCGCGGACAATACCCACGCGGAAGCCGTCGGCAAAGACCGGGCTGGATTTTGTCAGCCCATTGACATTCTGGAATTTCACGTAGAAATAGCTGGAGGGCTTGAACATATTTATCCCTTTCAGGTAGTTGATGCCGTATACCAATATGCAAAGTGCAGCTATGCCTGCTATTCCTATTCTAACTTCTTTTGTAATATACTTCATGATGTATCTTTTGTTATTTATTTCTGTTCTTTTTAAATTCGCTGATGGCTGTGTTGACGTTTATCTTTTCTCCATTCTTGAACGCAATGATGAATGCGTCCTTGAATTTGTCCGTAATGCTACGTTTGCTGCGCAGCACCTTGTTGTAATCGGGTGATGCGCCGTACGTATATTTGTAGATTCCGCCTTCTTTATAATAATCCACGTCTTTCAGTCCTTTCAGTCTTTTGTCATTCTTGGCCAGAGGACGTGAAGAAGTGAGTATCTGTATCTTAAACACGATGCCGCTCTGTTCTGTTTGGGAAACGGCTGCATTTTCTGACCTTTGCGGGCGTTGGGCAGCTTGGTTACTCTCCGCTTGAGGTGCATTTTTCTTTTCCGGTGTCGCTGTAGCTGCGTTGCCTTCTTCTTGAACGGGCTCGGGTACATCCTCCGGAAGAATGGTATTGCTGCTTCCGTTCAACCGGATTTCCTGCTCGCGCTTATAGGTGAGGAAAGCGCGGAAGATACCGTTGGCAAGTGAGGTGGTTCCTGCTTCAGTGTTCAGGTACCGTTCCTCTTCCGGTGTGGAGATGAATCCGAGTTCCACCAGTATGCTTGGCATGGCACTGGCCTTCAATACCAGAAAACCTGCCTGGTGCACGCCCCGATCTGTACGTTTGCAGGTTTGGCGGAAATGCTTTTGTACGAGGGAGGCGAGGTGCACACTCTGTGACATGTATTTGTCTTGCATGAATTCGAAGATGATGTAGGACTCTGCCGAGTTGGGATTGAAGCCGGCATACCGCGTCTTGTAGTCGCTTTCGTAGAGGATAACGGCATTTTCGCGCTTGGCTACTTCCAGATTGGCATCCGATTTTGCCAGACCCAGTGTCCAGGTGGAGGCTCCTTTGGCCGTCCGGTTTTTGGCCAGGGCATTGGTATGTATGGAGATGAACAAATCAGCTTTGGCGTTATTGGCAATTTCAGCGCGCCGGTCCAAGGGGATGAATATGTCCCGGTCCCGCGTATAGATAACTTTTACATCAGGGCAGTTCTTCTTGATTTGTTTGCCAAGTTTGAGTGCTACATTCAGGTTGATATTCTTCTCTTTGGAAATTTTTCCCACTGCACCCGGGTCGTGTCCACCGTGTCCGGGGTCTATAACGACAACAAAGTCTTTCGCTTCAGCGCTGCCACTGCAAAAGGGGGAGATAAGCAGCCCTAAGCATATACTTATATATAATATGTATCGTCTGTATAGTTTCATATAATTGTAGCAAAGACAATGCTTCCTTTTCGCTTGGCAAATGTAGTGGAAATTTATAGAAAACTAATGGATTATGTTCAGTTTTATTGTTCTTCTTCTCATTTTTAGTGTAATTAATGTCTGTGTTTGAGTAATTAGTGGCTCAATGTATTGATAATATGCGTAACTTTGCGGCAGATAATTAAAATAGCAAATCAAGTATGCTGGTTCGTTTTATAAAGAACTGGACGTTGCCTTTGGCAATGCTTGCCGGTACTTTGGGATATTTCTTTTTTGCAGACATTCCTTTTGTGGCGCCTGCCAAACCTTATGTGAATGTGTTAGTGGCTTTCCTGACTCCACTTTTGATTTTTTCCCAACTTCTGCTCACTTTCTGTAAGGTGGAGGTGCATGAACTGAAACCCAAATCGTGGCATGGATGGTTACTGCTGTTCCAGACGGTTTCTTGCTTGATTGTTGCGGTATTGTTGGTGTGTTGTCCTATGGAGGAGGTCTACCGGGAAGTGTTTGAAGGTGCGATGGTCTGTCTCATTTGTCCCACTGCAACCGCTGCGGCTGTCATTACCGGTAAACTGGGTGGAAGCGCATCCAGCCTGACGACCTATACGTTGTTGTCCAATCTTCTGGCGGCTGTGGCTGTTCCTTTGGTTTTCCCGTTGGTGGAGCCTCATGCTGACATTACTTTTTTTGTTGCATTCCTGAAAATTCTGAGTAAAGTCTTTCCATTGCTGCTTTGTCCTTTCTTGCTGGCATGGTTTCTGCGTGCGTTTGTGCCGAAGGTGCATCATTTTCTGTTGGGTTTCCATGATGCAGCCTTCTATTTGTGGGCGGTAGCTCTTGCCATTGTCTCAGGGCAGACGGTACGTTCATTGGTCAATAGTGATGCACCGGTATTTGTTGAACTGCTGATAGCCCTGGCGGGACTGATAACCTGCTGTATACAATTCTATTTGGGAAAGAGAATCGGCGGTCATTATGGTGAGCGCATCAGTGGAGGGCAGGCGCTGGGGCAAAAGAATACGGTGCTTGCCATCTGGATGGCATATACTTATCTTAATCCGTTATCTTCCGTCGGTCCGGGATCGTATGTGCTGTGGCAGAATATAATCAATAGTTATCAGCTGTGGAAGAAAAGGAAAAATGAGACGGAATAACTGCTGAGTATTTTACATCTTATTTGCTTTATGGACATAGAGGGTGGTTGCAACAATTATCAGTACAAATGCCATAATGAGGAATATTATCCGGATAAGACGATGTTTTGAAAATAGGTTGGCCATGCAGGCAGAAGCCACGCTGAAACGGGCTATTATAGAATCAATTGTGGCGTTTTCGAAAAAGACTGATGCAATACTCCATAGTGCAATAATGGTTAATATAGCATTGGCTGATAAACAAAGAATTTTATCAAGTGGCATTCTAAATACTTTTCTTGTTCTCATATATAGGACTCTATGTTTAACTCCTTTCATTCCTGCCTTTCGCTGAATCAGCCAAAGGATAGGGCAAAAATAAAAGAGAACTTCCTGACAGAATCAATATTGTCTTGGAATATTGTTAAATGATTGAATTTCTAAACCTATGTTTATTCTTTGCTGTCAAAACTCTGTTTGTGTCTGATGCGGCTCATGTGAATAGGGGTTATTTTCAAGTAAGACGCAATTTCTTTTAGGGGTACCATTTGTAGGATTTCTGGACATTTTTTAAGAAGTTGGAGATAGCGTTCTTCCGATGTAAATCTGAACAAATCCAAGTAACGTGAATACGACTGAAAAAATAATTGTTCGGCTGCAATACGGGCTATTCGTTGATTTTCTTTGTTCTCTTCAAATTCTTGTAGAAGTAATTCGGAAGAACAGATGTAGATTCTACATGGGGTTATTGCTTGTATATTCAATTCAGATTTTATGTCGTATAAACAATTGGGATAATCAGAGATAAATTCATTGGCAAAAGAAAAACCTACATTATATGTTTTGTTTTCAGTTTGGTTGATGCAGGTATATTTGATTACACCGGATACAATAAACCCGAAGAAAGAACCGACTTCTCCCTCTCGGAGGATAAACTCATTTCTTTTATAATACCGTAGTTCTCCGTTTCTTAAACACAGTTCCCTAAAAAAGTCAGTGTCTATATTGCCCATGTATGAATTAAAATCTGTCATTTACAACACATGTTTTTCGAAAGGTACAAAATTATTGTTTTATTCCTGATTTTCTGTCATTGTTGGTAAGCTGGTCGTGGACTCTCTCATTATAATACTTTAAAAATTTAACTTCACCTACGTTTTTTAAAAGCTTTTGGTTTTCAATGAAGTTTTGTCCGTATTTTAGCCAACGTTTGGTAAATCTTTTGAATTTAGTACATGGGAAATCAGAACATTGGAAACAATGTGTTATTCTTTTTTCCAAGCAACATAAATGGAATGTTTTACATTTTTCACAGCGAGAACCATTCTGTTCTGCTCCTTTGCAGGGACTTTTTTCTCTTGTGTATATGGGACAACCACCACAAAAGACACCACAAGCAGGAATACGTCCGTTATACGATTTCATTCAGCCAGCCTTTTCGCCATCCAAAAATTGGTGAGATAAAGTTGGTTGGCTTTGCGTTTCTGTTCCACTTCTACTATATAGCCTCTTTTCTCAAAGAATGGACGGGCTGTCAGGCTTACTTCTGATGTAATTCGCATGATTCCTCTTGCGGTTGCATACCGTTCTATCTCATTTAGAAGTATGGTAGCAATGCCTTTACCTTGAAAATCTTTATGAACAAACATAGAATGCAAATATCCTTGGTGGGTAATGGATGAAAAGCCGACAATCTGTGACTGTTGATTGGTTGCCACAATAAAATAATGTGTCTTAATCATGTCTTTTATGCGGGAGAGGTCGTTTCCGCACGATGCCCAATCTGCCACTTCTGCTTCTGAATAGTCACGTTTGTTTATATGGAGGACTGTCTCTTGAAACAAACTCATAAGTTCAAGGGCATCAGGCTGTTGGGCAATTCTAATTGTAAAATCTGTATTCATGTTTTTAAGTGCTAAAATGTATGCTTTTAGATGTTCCATGTTCTAACAGAAAGTCTTTCAATGTATTTATTGTGTTTGCAAAGATAATCTTTTCATTTCTAATTTATTGGTTTAGGAAAATCAAGTTGTTGATTCTCTGCTTCGAATATAAAAAGTATGCGAATTTTTATGAAGCATGGGAATCTGCTTTCAATCGCCAGCCAATGGCTGATGAATTTAACCGGGTAGATTTCTTGCCAATTGGTTTCAGACCTGCTTATAAGAACAATTTATAACAAAGTACTCCCAATAAAAGCAAGACTAAAGCACATGCTGCAAGAATCGTCTTTGCCCTGAATAGATGTTCTTTATCTGACAATTCCTTTTCAGTAGTATTTCTTCGGATTTTTTCTATTTCCTCAATGGTTACATCGGCTCTCTCAGGACCTTTCCTTTCTACAAGGTATTTGTAGTGCTCCCGCATCCGTCCTCTGCTCAACTTGCGGAGAGCACGGTTCTCTTTATCCCTTTGTAGCATGTCATTGATGCAGCCTAATGTTCCCATAAGCAGATTTTTATCATGTGTAAGCAAAATGGTTTGCTTGCACGTGTACTAAGATACGGCATTTATGTCGCTTTCGCAAGCGATTTTGTGTTTTTTGATATAAACTGATGTGACGATACGATTTTGATAGTTATGTTAACTCATTGTCTGCCAGAGAGTAATTTTGCCAACCCATTGTCATGCTTTTGGCAAACTTTTGCCATGCCTATGGCAAAGTCTTGCCAATAGGGTGGCAAAATCTTGCCAACTTGTCGGCAAGAAAGACACACACTGTTCCCTATACCTTTATTATAGTGTGATAGCGTGACAAGTGTTTTTCCTTTTTAAAACTTTTGTGTAGAATGATGATGGGCTTCTTTTATTCTGTTTTGCCGGACGGCATCAGCAGTTCTTCTTCATTGTAGCGCGGTCGGTCCTTCACCTCAATGTATATTTTGCCGATGTATTCGCCTACAATCCCCAGCGACACAAGTATCACACCTCCTACCAGCCAGACGGAAATCATCAGTGATGACCATCCGGGGACGGCGTTATGCTGTGTGTAAGAGTGAAGTGTCCATCCGGTGACACACAGTGCCACAAGAATAAAGATGCAGCCTATCCAAAAAATCATACGGACCGGTTTGACGGAAAAGGAAGTGATACCGTCGATGGCAAAATTAAGCATCTTCCGGAAAGGATACTTTGATTCTCCGGCAAAACGCTTGTCACGATTGTAGTACACGCTGTCCGTCTGGTAGCCGATGAGGGGAACCAGCCCCCGAAGAAAAAGGTTGCGCTCGCGGAAGCGGCATAGGTGTTGTATAGCCCGCTGGCTCATCAGGCGGTAGTCGGCATGGTTGTAGACGGATTTTACCCCCATTGCCTTCATCAGCCGATAAAAGACCAAAGCGGTGTTGCGTTTGAAGAAAGTGTCGGTCTTCCGTTCTTTACGTACGCCATAAACGATGTCATTGCCCGCTTTATAGCTGTTTATCATGTCCGGAATCACTTGGATGTCATCTTGCAAGTCTGCATCAATGGAGATGGCTATCTCGCAACGCTCTTTTACTGCATTGAGTCCTGCTAGCAGGGCATTCTGGTGTCCTACGTTTCCTGCCAGGTTCAGTCCGCAGGCATAGGCCGTATTTTGGTGCAGTTCTTTGATGATAGCCCATGTCTGGTCGGTGCTTCCGTCGTTTACATATAATATATAGCTTTCCGGGGAAATTTGCCGGGCTTGTATCAGCCGGTCGAATAATTGGCTCAATCGTTTATGGGTTTCATGCAGCACTGCCTCTTCTTTGTAGCAAGGTACGACAACGGCGAGTATGGGAGAGTTTTCCATCATAGAACAAATCTTTTTGCAATATTCGTAAGAAATCGGGAGAAAAACAAATTATCACTCTTTTCTTTTGAAAACGAAACGTACGAGTAAGAAGTTGACCGGAATGGCGATGGCGAAAACCGGAATGGGGGCCAGAGGTTTGGGGATGCCCATCCAGAGAGAGAGGTTCAGCAACCCCATGTGTAGCAGATAGCTGCATAAGTGTGCCCCTCCAAATCCGAAGGCTTTTCTCCATGAGGGCTTTCGGCCGAAGGTAAAGTAAGCAGTCAGATAGAAATTGGCGATGAAGCTGAGAGCATATCCCAGTGTATAGGCTATGTTTACATTGATAACCCATTGTAATACAAAATACAATCCGTAGTGCAGAGCTGTCGCAAAGATGCCCACCATTACGAAGCGTACAAATTCCGGTAGTTGTTTCAGCCGCTTCATCTTAACATTAAATATCTACTCTCTGTTGCCATTATCATTGGGGCGGCAAAGTTAGGCATTGTTTCAGAATTATTTGTAATTTTGCTTTGCGAAATTAAGCTGCATCTCAGCAAATTGCAAATAAATTTGCATCTGCTTTCGGTTTGCGCTATCTTTGCGTCCAGAAAACATAAAAAACAAATAAGGTATGTCGGACAGAAAGAAGGCGTTCTGGTTTATTGCGCTGCTGAGTGTGCTTGTGGTTGTTCCCTTTCTGGGAGAAACCATTTTTTATTCCAAGGGGGAACCGCGGGAGGCGATTGTTGCCCTTTCTATGCTGGAAAGTGGAAACTGGATACTTCCGGTGAACTATGGTACTGATATTGCTTATAAACCCCCTTTCTTCTACTGGTCAATAGCCGCCGTCTCTTCCCTTTTTGGAGAGGTGACGGAGTTTTCCGCCCGTTTCCCGTCTGCATTGGCTTTTTTAGCCATGCAGTTGATGTTCTTTGCCTTTGTGGCAAAACGTAAAAACGTTCAAACGGCGTTTCTGGCCTCTATTCTTCTTTTGTCTTCTTTCGAGGTGCATCGGGCGGCTGTCGCTTGTCGGGTCGATATGGTTCAGGTTGCCTTTATCGTTATTTCCCTTTGTCTGCTGTTCCGCTGGGATGAGAAGGGATGCCGCGGAGTGCCCTGGCTTGCGGTGTTGCTGATGGGATGTGCCACGTTGACCAAAGGGCCGGTAGGCTCCATATTCCCTTGCGCGTGTATCGGTGTGTATCAGTTGTTGCGCGGACGTTCTTTCTGGAAAGCGTTTTTCTCGTTGGTAGGTATCGGCTTGCTTTCTTTTGTTCCTTATTTAGCTTGGGTATACGTAGCTTACAGACAAGGTGGACAACCGTTCCTCGATTTGGTTCTGGAGGAGAATACCGGGCGGTTTATGGGCAAAATGTCCTACGAGTCCCATGAAAATCCTATATGGTATAATTTCCTGACTTTGATTTGGGGATGGATTCCCTGGACGTTGGTTCTGGTAATTTCCTTGTTTGGCTTGAAGTGGAAAAACATGCGTTGTCTGCCGGAAGGGGAGACCCTGCTGTTGCGGTTGAAGAAGGGCTGGACTGCTTTCCGCAACCAGTCTCCGGTACAATTGTTCACGTGGCTGGTCATTCTGATAATCTTTGTCTTCTACTGCATCCCCAAGAGTAAGCGGAGCGTTTATCTGCTTCCCATCTATCCGTTTATGGCAGTGCTGATAGCTGAGTATCTGTTGGCTTTGGTACAAAAGGGGGCACGAGTTTTCAGGATTTGTGCAATCATCTTTGCTTCTTTGGGCTTGTTGCTTACGCTTGTTTTTGTCGTAGTTCGTCTCGGCCTGGTTCCCGACAGCGTTTTTGGAAGTGGACGCCATGCCGCTGAGAATGTAGCCTTTATGCATGCGTTGGAGGATGTGGCTTTGTCTGTTCCCAAGTGGCTCCTGGTAGCGCTTCCCGTAGTAGCCGCTGTCTGCACATTACGCATGGTGATAAAGCGTGCGGATAGCCGGTCATTATTATATGGCATAGCAGGATGTATGCTCTGCCTTTTCGTATCATTGGATTCGGTTTATCAGCCCACGGTGCTGGCTGTGAAATCAGATAAACATTTGGCTGAAAGGGTCAATACGTATGTTCCGGAAGGTGTGGTCTATTCTTACTCGAAAATGAGTTTCTATGGTGTTAACTTCTATCTGAAAGACCGCATGCGGCACATTGAAAAGGAACGTCCGTCCAGCGAGGAGGGCTATTTGTTGGTTCCCGTAAAGGAGGAGGAGAATATGTTGGGAGAGCTGGAACAGACGTATCATCTGGAAAAGATATTCCGTACAGACAGACGCAGTTGTGATATGCGTAATGAAATCTGCATGTATAAATTTAGGGCGATTGACATTCATAACCCATAATTTATAACTCATAACTCATAACTTAAAATGAATCCGATAGATATCATTAACAAATATTATCCGGAAGAGAATGAGTTGCGGCATATACTGTTGACGCACAGCCGTTCCGTAGCCGACAAGTCGTTATGGATTGCCGACCGCCATCCGGAACTTTCATTGGATAAGGATTTTCTGTACGAGGCTGCCATGCTGCACGATATAGGCATTTTTCTTACAGATGCGGCAGGTATCCATTGTTTTGGCGACAAGCCTTATATCTGTCACGGTTATTTGGGAGCCGACCTGATACGCGGCGAAGGCTATCCCCGCCATGCTTTGGTTTGTGAACGCCATACGGGTGCCGGACTTTCATTGGAGGGAATCATTGCGCAGGATTTGCCCGTACCGCATCGTGAAATGGTTCCGGTCAGCTTGGAAGAACAAGCTATCTGTTTTGCCGATAAGTTTTATTCAAAAACTCATTTGGAAAAGGAGAAAAGTGTAGAAAAAGCCCGAAAAAGTTTGGAACGTTATGGTGAAGAAGGGGTACGGCGCTTTGATAATTGGTGCGAACAGTTCTTGTAGCAATCTAAATTTCTTTAAAAAGGGAGATTATCCGTATAAATTATGTACTTTTGCCCCTCCAAGCGTAAACTATTAGTTAATGACGCCATTGAAAGCAAATACATTCATATCATTCATACTACTATTCGTCTTGCTTCTTCTCTCCGGTGGGGCTGCTTCTCAGCGCCGTAGAGCGAAGGTCGCGCCTCCGAATATTCAGCGGACAGACACGTTGCAGGTAGGGGATAGTTTGCAGATGGGAGACTCCCTGCAAGGGGGAAAGGGGCTTCCTGCCGATTCGTTGCAACAAGATACGGTAGCGGCTGCGCCTCCCAAGAAGGATGCATTGGATGCTCCCGTAGCCTACGAAGCCAATGACTCCATTGTATTTACGCAGAGTGGCTTTGCCCATCTTTACGGCCAGGGAAAGGTGAGTTATCCGGGTGCTGACCTGGAGGCTGATGTCATCTCTATGGATATGGACAACAGTACGGTTTTTGCCCGTGGCGTGGTCGATTCTGTAGGAACAGCCAAGGGAAGACCGGTCTTCAAAGACGGGGACACCTCCTACGAAACCGATACTATCCGTTATAACTTCAAGAGTAAAAGAGGTCTTATCAGCAATGTTGTCAGCCAGCAGGGCGAGGGATACGTGACCGGTAATAATGCCAAGAAAGGGAATAATGATGAACTCTATATGAGGAGCGGTCGTTACACGACTTGTGACCATCATGACCACCCCCATTTTTATATGCAGATGACTTATGCCAAGGTACGTCCGAAAAAGAACGTGGTGACGGGACCTGCCTATCTGGTAGTAGAGGATGTGCCGCTTCCGCTTGCCGTTCCATTTTTCTTTTTCCCGTTTTCTAGCAGTTACCAGTCCGGTTTTCTGATGCCTACCTATATGGATGACTCCAATCGTGGCTTCGGTCTGACGGACGGTGGATATTACTTCGCCATCAGTGACCAAATGGACTTGAAGCTGCGGGCGGATATCTTCACGAAAGGTTCTTGGGCGCTGAATATGGAGTCGAACTATGTGAAGCGTTACAAATATTCCGGTTTGCTGCAGGCAAGCTATCAGGTGACCAAGACCGGTGACAAAGGCTTGCCCGACTACTCGGTTGCCAAAGACTTCAAGGTGGTGTGGTCTCACCGGCAGGACCCGAAAGCGAGTCCGAATTCTACCTTTTCTGCCAGTGTGAACTTTGCTACCAGTAGTTATGAGCGTACCAATATCGGCAATATGTACAACTCCCAGGCAATGTCGCAGAATACCAAGACTTCCAGTGTCAGCTATTCGCGTAACTTTCCCGACCAGCATCTGAGCATCTCCGCTTCAGGTAATATTGCCCAGACCATGCGCGACTCCTCTATCGCGGTGACTTTACCGGACATGACCATTTCCTTGAGTACCATTTTCCCTTTCAAGCGCAAACATGCAGTGGGAGATGAAAAGTGGTATGAGAAGATTTCCGTTCGCTATACTGGCCGTGTGAAGAACAGTATCAAGACGAAGGACAATCTGTTGTTCAAGAAGAACCTGATACGCGATTGGGAGAACGGTATGCAGCATGAGATTCCGGTAAGTGCCACGTTTACTTTGTTCAAGTACTTCAATGTGACGCCTACCGTAAACTATACGGAGCGTTGGTACACCCGCAAGGTGAAGAAGGACTGGGACGATGAGCAAGGCAAGGAGGTGAATGATACGACCTACGGCTTTCACCGTGTATACGACTACAGTGCCAGTCTGGGTATCAATACCAAAGTTTATGGTATGTACAAGCCATTGTTCATGAAGAAGAAGGAGATACAGATACGTCACGTCATCACTCCCTCCATCAGTTTCAGCGCTGCGCCCGATTTCACTTCGTCCCGTTTTGGCTATTATGACTCTTATATAAAAGACCAGAACGGCATTCGCGATACCGTGCAGTATTCCTATTATGCCGGTCAGGTGTTCAGTCCGCCAAGTGGAGGAAAGCAGGGGCTTATCAGTTTCAATATCTCCAATAACCTTGAAATGAAGTTCAAGGATAAGAATGACTCTATCCGCAAGGTGAGCCTGATTGACGATTTGAGTATGGGTATCAGTTACAACACGGCTGCCCAGGTGCGTCCTTGGAGTGACTTGAGCTTTAATCTCCGTCTGAAGTTGAGCAAGAGTTATACGTTGAGTATGAGCTCTACCTTTGCCACTTATGCTTACGAGTTTGATGAGAACGGAAGGGTGGTGCCCGGTAACCGTACGGAATGGTCGTATGGCCGTTTCGGTCGTTGGTCGGGATATGGTACGTCGTTCAGTTGGACCGTGAACAATGATTCGTGGAAGAAAATAAGGAACTTCTTCACCGGTCAGAAGGATGACGAGGAGCAGGGCCAAGACCAGAATGCCTCGACGGAGGAAGACGGTGACATGGAGGGGGAAACTACCGAGGACGGCACTCCGAAGAAGAAGAAGGAAAAGGCTGCTGCCGATGCTGACGGCTATCAAGTATTCAAAATGCCTTGGTCCATCAACTTCAGTACCGGTTTCAATATAACGGAAGACACCAGTAAGCCCATTAATCGTAAGAACATGCGCTATCCGTACAAATTCAGCCTGAATTCCCTTAATATAAACGGTAACGTCAAGCTTACCAATAAATGGGCTGTCAGCTTCAATTCCGGTTATGACTTCAATGCGAAGGAGATAACGCAGACCGCTTTCAACATCACACGTGACCTGCACTGTTTCAGCATGACGGCTGCCATATCACCTTTCGGACGCTGGAAATACTATAACTTTACCATCCGTGCCAATGCAAGTATCCTGCAAGACTTGAAATGGGAACAGAGAAGCCAGACTCAGAGTAATATTCAGTGGTATTGATGTTTACCAAATTATTTCCGTCTCTCCATGTTCCCGCAAATACTCGTTTGTTTTGCTGAAATGCTTGTTCCCGAAGAAGCCGTTATAAGCGGATAGGGGAGATGGATGTGCCGAGGTAAGTACCAGATGTCGGCTACGGTCGATGAATGCCCCTTTACGTTGGGCGTAGGCTCCCCAAAGAATAAATACAAGATGCTCTTTTTCTTCGGCGAGAATGCGGATAGCCGCATCTGTAAATGTTTCCCAACCTCGGTTTTGGTGAGAACCGGCTTGGTGTGCACGTACGGTGAGGGTAGCATTGAGCAGCAATATGCCTTGCTCTGCCCAGCGTGTCAGATTGCCGGTAGTGGGGGCATCAGTGCCAATGTCATTTTTTATTTCCTTGAAAATATTAAGTAAGGAAGGAGGGAAAGGAACACCGTCATTTACGGAGAAACAAAGTCCGTGTGCTTGTCCCGGACCATGATAGGGGTCTTGACCGATTATCACGACTTTTACTTTGTCAAAAGGGCATAGGTTGAATGCATTGAATATCAGCTTTCCCGGAGGATATATTGCATATTTCCCATATTCGTCCCGTACAAAATCAGTCAATGTACGGAAATAATCTTTCTCAAATTCAGGTTGCAGATGTGCTTTCCAGCTTTCTTCTATTTGAACATTCATAATTGGATCTGTTAGTAGTTTCGGATGCTAAAGTACAAAATAAAAAATAAAGTCCAACCTTTTGAGGGGGTGAACTTTATATTATATGACGGGATAAATGTATATCAAATCAGGTGTATATTGTGTTCCTTGCACTCTTTGCGCATATCTTCCGGCCAGATACTGGCTTGTATCTCACCGATATGCGCCTTGCGCAGATAGAACATACAGAGGCGGGACTGCCCTATACCGCCACCGATGGAAAGCGGCAGTGTATCATTCATCAAGCGTTTGTGGAAGTAAAGTTCCAGGCGTTCCTCTTCGCCTTCCTCTTTGAGCTGGCGAAGCAGGGCTTCCTTGTCTACGCGGATACCCATGGAGGAAAGTTCGATGCTGCGTTGCAGGATGTGGTCCCATAGCAGGAGGTCACCGTTCAGTCCGGGGAGGTCGTTCAGCCCTTTGCTGGTATAGTCGTCGTAGTCCGGGGCGCGTCCGTCGTGCTTCTTGCCGTCGCTCAGCTTGCATCCGATACCGATGATGAACACTGCACCGTATTTCTTGCAAATGGCATGTTCGCGGCATTTGGGTTCCAAGTCCGGATACAGTTGGCGCAATTCTTCGGCATGGATAAAGTGAAGTTTCTGGGGCAGGCAAGGCTTGATTTGCGGATACATCTCATATACCATATATTCTGTGCGCACCATAGCTGCATAGATACGGGTTACTATCTCCTTGAGGAATTCCACATTGCGGTCTTCGGCAGTAATGACGCGTTCCCAGTCCCACTGGTCTACATAAAGGGAATGCAGATTGCCCAGTTCTTCATCGGCACGGATGGCATTCATGTCTGTGTAGATGCCATATCCCGGTTCGATATGGTATTCGGCAAGCGTGAGGCGTTTCCATTTGGCGAGGGAGTGCACCACTTCAGCTTTGGCGTCGCCCAAATCTTTGATAGGGAAAGTTACGGCACGTTCCACTCCATTGAGGTCGTCATTGATACCCATTCCTTTCAATACGAACAGTGGAGCTGTCACACGTCGCAGGCGCAGTTCGGAAGAGAGGTTCAATTGGAAGAACTCTTTAATTTGTTTAATCCCTAATTCAGTCTGTTTTAGGTCCAATAAAGGTTTGTAACCTTCAGGTGTTATCAGGTAGCTCATAAATTTATTCAGTATAACTTCTATTAAATTGCTCGGCAAAGATAGGAATAATATTGATACTTGCTTCTGTTTTGTGGGAAAAAAGAACAAAATGTTTGTGTAATTGCGGTTAGTCTTCTCAAAGTAATAATAAAAATATTCCTCGGTTTGATATAAAAAGCGTTTGAATGTTAGGAATCTGCTAATTTTTTTATACTTTTGCATCCACATTTGGCTCCGTAGCTTAGTGAATAGAGCGTCAGATTCCGGTTCTGAAGGTCGTGCGTTTGAATCGCACCGGGGTCACAAAGAAAGGAACTCCCTTTGCATGAATACTTTGCAAAGGGAGTTTCTTTTTATACAATACATCCAGAAAAGTCAACCATACGGTTCTCTTTCTTGTTATAATTTCCATAGAGTTAGAGGTATGAAACAAATAATATTTATTTTTGCAATGTTAATGACTTGTCTGTCCTATGCCGGTAAGCCGGAAGGACGGTCAGAAAGGAGAACAGACATGAAACCAATGAAAGAGATTTATCTGGCAGGAGGATGTTTTTGGGGTACCGAACATTTCCTGAAACAAATAGAAGGTGTGGAGGCTACCCAGGTGGGATATGCCAATGGAAATATAGCCAATCCTACCTATCAGCAGGTATGTACCGGTACCACGGACTTTGCCGAAACCGTAAAAGTACAGTATGATCCCGATGAGGTGGACTTGCCTTTCCTTATCGACCTTTATTTCAAAACGATTGACCCTACCAGCCTCAATAAGCAAGGGGGGGGATAGAGGTACACAGTATCGCACGGGTATCTATTATACGGATACCGCCGACCTGCCCGTTATTCGTGAAACCGTTGACCGGCTGGCTGCCAACTACTCCCGTCCGTTGGTTGTAGAGATAGAGCCTTTGAAGAACTTCTATCTCGCCGAAGATTATCATCAAGACTATCTGGACAAAAATCCTGGTGGATATTGCCACATTAACCCCACCTTGTTCGACCTGGCACGTAAAGCGAAGATGAAGAAAGAAGGAGATGGCGAGTATTTAAACCTGGAAAAGTAACGGACAATGGATATACTGTTAATAAGTAATGAAGATACGTGCCGCAGCCGTATCGCGCAGGAACTCCTGCATGCATTTGGCAGGGGAATGAATATCTCTACGGCAGGAATTATGGAGGGGAACTGCGTTCCCGATGCCGTGTGCAATGTGATGGAACAGAATGGTTTCAGCGTGTCTCGCAAGAAACCGTCTGGTGTCGGGACCTATACGCACCGGTCGTGG
Organism: Bacteroides sp. 43_46; assembly: GCF_001915455.1. Classification (NCBI taxonomy): domain Bacteria; kingdom Pseudomonadati; phylum Bacteroidota; class Bacteroidia; order Bacteroidales; family Bacteroidaceae; genus Bacteroides; species Bacteroides sp. 43_46. Next base: position 17,871 of record NZ_MNQN01000139.1, read on the forward strand.
GACTACGTGATTACCCTATGTAAAGAAGCCGGAGAAGAACTGAAATTTATCACTCTGGATGCCAAGCAGCAGGTGCATTTTAATTTTGAAGACCCCTTTAAAAATCGTTTTCAAAATGAAAGTGAGCAGGAGCAACAAATTGCCGCACTCTATGAAACCATGTACCGGCGGCTGTATGAATTTTACCGCGATGAACTGAGTGGGCAGTTGTTACCCCATTGTACGTGCGGTGCAAACACCTATTGCCGTTGTGAATAGTGAAATATGTGTTTTTTTTGAAGCAATCTCTTGACTCGTCCCTAAGGGCAGGACCTATCTTTGCATCATAAACAAAATGTGCATGAGTTTATGAAGAATAAAATGAAGTTTAAAATCGGAGAGTTTTCCAAACTTTGCCAGGTGACCGTTAAGACGCTTCGTCATTATGAAGAGATAGGATTGATGATACCCGTTGAAGTGGATGAGTGGACGGGGTATCGCTATTACGACATCAGCCAGCTCCGGTGTATGAGCCGTATTGTTTACCTCAAGCAATTAGGGTTCAGCCTCGAAGAGATATCCGAGTTGTTTGCCGATGGCAAGGAATTTCCGGATGCTGAATTGTTGAAGGTTAAAATAGAACGTTGCAAAAACGAGATTGAACACTTGATATGGCGGCAGACCGAACTTGCCAAATTGGAAAATTTACTCCATAAACAAGAGAATGTTATGGAAAAAGTGTTTAAGAAATCCCTCCCTTCAAGAATTTTTGCTACCCATCGCCGTAAAATAGACTCTTATCAGGAGCTGTTCAATCTTTGTCCGAATATCATCGGGCCTGAAATGTACCGTTTGGGTTGTGAATGTCCTGCCCCGGAATATTGTTTCACGGTGGAATATAATGAGGAATATGGGGTTGATATTGATATCGAGTTTTTTGAAGCGGTGGCTGAACGCAAGGAAGATTCGGAACTGATTAAATTCAAGGAACTTCCGGAAGTGCCGGTTGCGCTCTGTGTCAACCATTACGGTGCTTATGAGCATATGCCCGAAACTTTCGCCGAGCTTTTTGCGTATGCCGAGACAAATGGATACGAGGTCATTGACCGTGCCCGGTTTTGCCATATTGACGGCATTTGGAACAAAGAAACGGTGGATGAATGGATGACGGAAATTCAGTTGCCCATCAAACTTTCTTAATCAGCCTTTGATTTCTGCGGAAAGCTTTCAACCGTGAGAATACCTAAAAATAGGGATAGGTAGTCAACTTATTTTCTGCGAACTTTGCAGACTGAAAAAAGAATTGAAATGAGAAGCCTGCATATTCTGTTCATATTGGTAGTTGTCACTTGGCTCGGTTTTCCGCTGAGAGCGCAAGAAGCTATTTCTATCGGGACTCGCCACACTTTGTTTTCGCATGTCTTGAATGAGGCTAGAGAATATTGGGTGTATGTACCTGCAACCCGCCCGGGTGAAAAAGAGGAAAGTTATCCGGTTCTTTATTTGCTGGACGGTGATTCTTTTTTTCATTCGGTGGTAGGTTTTACTCGCTTGTTTTCCACCTCCAAAGTTTCTTCCTTACCGCCCTGTATCGTTGTGGCTGTCCTGAATACAAACAGAACCAGAGACTTTACGCCAACCTGTTCCGCTGCCCGGCGTGACGGAACTGTCCGTCCGGGCGATAAACCGGAAGGGGGTGGGGCAGGACAATTTTGCCGTTTTCTGACGGAGGAGCTACGCCTCGCAGTGGAACAAGACTTGCCGGTGAATGGACAACACTTGTTGGCCGGACATTCTTATGCCGGGTTGTTCACGCTGCATGTTTTGCTGAATTATCCCGGTGCATTTGATACATACATCGCCATAGACCCCAGTTTATGGTGGGATAAAGGATATTTTCAGAAACAGGTAGAACGGCAGGTAGATAAGGTTGACTTTTCAGGAAAGCAACTGTATGTTGCGTTTGCCACTCAGCCGCGTCTTGATAGGAAGCTGATCCACTTTCCCCTGACAGATGATTTTATAGGGAGTGCAGTTCCTCGTATGGAGAAGCGGCATTTGCGGGTGGTATCAAAAAAGTTCCCGGAAGAGACGCATGGAACGGTTGCTCTTCCGGGATTTTATGACGGACTGAAAACGTTGTTCTTCCGTTCTGCGGTTGGAATTTCTCTGCCGAACGAACCTCTCTGAAAAAAAATCTATTTTTCAGTAAGCTGAATGATATGCGCCATTGTACTAAGGGGACTACCTATACCATGGTGAGGTCTGCCAAAATCCTAAAAGCGTCATAGCCTGAGTCGCCTTCCGGCAGGAAGCGCCGAGAAGCGCCGTTTCCTTATAAATCAGTATTTTCAGCTCCGGAGAAGGTTGAGTGTCCTTCTCCGGACACACTGATTAAAAAACTGCAAAAGTGCAGCCGGGGCTTCGTTGACTCCGGGCAATTGGAATAGTAGTACAACTACTGTTGTACAATGAGCGCAGCACCATATGCCCTGCTACCGTACGGAAGTGCATAAAAAAACAGTTGCCTGGAGAAACCCTCTCCAAGCAACTGTTTTCAGCTTCTTGATACTTAACTTTATAATCTACATATTCTAAATCTTTCTTGTCATCAATCGTCAATGTCAATCACCCTCATTTTAGAGTCAAATGTAATTTCCCAACGATTAGACAACTTTATCTCATACTCATTGTCATCGTACTCAATCTGAAGAATTCTTGCATCCGGATAATTGGTCTTTACATAGTTACGTATCGCTTCCGGTACAATCTGTACAGGAACTTCACTTTGTCTGCATCGTACCTCTTTCCATTCCCCCGATTTATCAAATTCTACCTTCTCCCCATTCGTGAACACCACATCATAGCTTTTATAAAACATTCCCGACTCCAATTTAGCCATTGCCACCTTATGGTCTTTAAAATAAGTCTTGATAAATGTCTGCGCCTTCGCCGGCAACTGGCTCACCTCTATCGGCTTATCATTATCTGCCATTACCATTGTGTGCACTGCAAACATACAAACCAACATCATAACTAACTTTTTCATACTTTTCTATTTTTAATAATTAATACTTTATTTGTTTTCTGTATTGCAAAGATGGGAAGGAAATCTGGAAAGAATTGGGAAAAAAACTCTATTTTTGGAAATGAAAAAAAATCTATTTTTGAAAATGGGTGTTGCGGCTCTTCACCTATGAATTTTTGTTTGCAATGAATATTATTTAAAGACACAATAGACTATTATGGCTATGAAAATATTAAATCAGTTTATCGATGATTTTGTAGGTGTTTTCCAATATCGGTTTATGGATACCTTTCAATATTTTAAAGAAAGGAAGAAAAGTAAATATTT
>NZ_MNQN01000139.1:21307-25047 GCF_001915455.1 Bacteroides sp. 43_46
TATAGGCCTCTGTCTTCATCATCTCCGGATTTGTTGATGGAGTGTGTTACCACAACGAGTACCATTCATGAAGTTGGAGATATTATAGCTGTAGAATGTAAATGGCGAAGTAAGATAGGTTTTTATCTCGATATAAAAGACATTGAAAAGTACGAGGGGTATATGAATTCCAATCTGTTGAACCGTCCGATAAAAAACTTGTTTTATGTTTTTGGCTTTGGATGGTGTGGTGACAGTCCGGAATCTGTTTATGTAGTTCCTGCCAGAGAATTGTATGATTATGATAAAGATACCTGTAGAATAACGTTCCCTATTAAAGAAACCGAGAAGGAGAAAATGGATAGATTGGAGCGCTTTAAGAAGAAAGACAATAGATGCCTTCTGTACATAAAGTGATGATATTTAGAGCGATACGGCAGCATGCTAGATATTGATTAAACTATAAAAATCAGTAAAGTACTACTGTATACCGATAAAGTATGCAGTAGTACTTTGTTATATAAACTCGAATCAACTGTTATTGTTTGGGTCGCCGTCAATCTTTGTGGCGAAGGCTATTACTGGCATCTAATGCGGTTTGCAACCTTTCCCAGTCGTCACAAAGCGCCTGCATGGACCGCCTGCATGGACGGAAACAATAAATCTGCTCCGGCATCCAGTAATACCTGCCTGTCCAGCGGACCGGTATTGACTGCCACAGTGAATATGCCGGCTGCTGTTCCGGCTTGTACTCCGATAGGTGCATTTTCTACAACTATAGCTTCGTTGGCTTGTACTCCGGCTTTTTCCAGTCCCATTAGATAAGGCTCAGGATGAGGCTTTCCGTATTTCACATCAAAGGCGGTCACCATGTGGTCGCGCTGAAACATACCAGGGAAGTTGTGGGCAAGGCGGTTCAGCAGGGAGTGTTGGCCCGAACCGGTGACAAGTACCGGAATAAGTCCTGCCGCTTTTACCTTTTGCAGCACTTCCCAAGCACCCGGCATACGTTCCGGTTCCGGGTGGGTACTGAATTCGGCGCTTTTCTCTGCATAGATGCTTTCTATCATCTCGGGAGTGGCATCCTTGCCATACTGGCGTTGATAAACGATGTTGATGGTGGAGGCTCCGGTACGTCCCTCGTGCATGTATGCCTCTTCACGGCTCAAGTGCAGGCCATGACGTTCCATTACTTTATGCCAGGCATCGGCATGGTAGGGCATGGAGTTGAATAACACACCGTCCATGTCAAAAAGAACGGCTTTCAGTTGGATGTAGGGGTGCCCGTGCTTTTCCAGATAACGGGCGATAGAGTTTTCGAACACTTGGTAGATTGGAGATTGAGAATTTAAAAATGCGGGGTAGATAAATAGAGAGTTGAGAATCGGGGAACGGTTCTCTTCGCACTTGTTGTGCAGCCATTTCTCAATTCTCAACTCTCAATTCTTAATTTATCAAAGTCTTGCCTGGATAGCTTTGGACTCTTCTTCGTAGCCGGGCTTGTTCAGCAATGCAAACATATTCTTCTTATATGCTTCCACACCCGGTTGGTTGAACGGATTGACTCCCAAAATATAACCGCTGATACCGCAAGCTATTTCGAAGAAGTAGAGCAGACCTCCGATGCTTTCTTCATTCAGTGCAGGGATAACGATGCGCATGTTGGGTACGCCGCCGTCAACGTGGGCAAGCTGTGTGCCCAATTCAGCCATCTTGTTCACTTCGTCCACGTGCTTGCCTGCCAGGAAGTTCAGTCCGTCGAGGTTGGCTTCGTCCGAAGGTACTTGCAGGGAGTGCTGTGTCTTCTCCACGGAGATGACAGTTTCGTAGATGGTACGTTCGCCTTCCTGAATCCATTGTCCCATGGAGTGCAGGTCGGTGGAGAAATCTACGGCAGCAGGGAAGATACCCTTGTTTTCCTTACCTTCGGATTCACCATAAAGCTGCTTCCACCATTCGCTTACGTAGTGCAGTTTGGGATTGTAGTTTACGAGGATTTCAATTTTCTTACCGTTCTTGTAGAGCTCGTTACGCGTAGCTGCATAGATGGCAGCAGGATTTTCTGCAAACGGAACATCTTTTCCACAAGCCTTTTCCATGGCAACTGCACCTGCAACCAGTTTCTCAATGTCGAAACCTGCTATTGCGATGGGCAGCAAGCCTACCGGAGTCAGTACGGAGAAACGTCCGCCCACGTTATCGGGGATGATGAAGGATTTGTAGCCTTCGTTGTCGGCCGTTACGCGGGCAGCGCCCTTTTTGGCATCGGTGATGGCAACGATAACCTTCTTTGCCATATCCTTGCCGCGTTGGTCTTCGCATTGCTTTTTCAACAGACGGAACGCCAAGGCCGTTTCAGTGGTAGTACCGGATTTGGAGATGTTGATAACACCGAATTTCTTGTCTTTCAAGTATTCGGTGAGTTCATATAGATAATCTTCACCGATATTGTGTCCTGCATACAGAATGACCGGAGCCGTTTTCTTGTCTTGCAACCAAGTGAAGCTGTTTGACAAAGCCTCTATCACCGCACGTGCACCGAGGTAACTTCCGCCAATACCGGCAACTACTACTACCTCGCAGTTGTCACGCAACGTCTGTGCGGTAGCCTTTAGGTCGGCCAGGTGCTCTTTAGTGATGGAAGAGGGGAGGTGCAGCCAGCCTAAGAAGTCGTTGCCCTTACCGGTACCATTCTCTAATGCTTCCTGTGCAGCCTTTACTTGGGCTTCATAGGCGAAAACGTTTTCTTTGGAGATGAATCCAAGAGTCTTTTCAATGTTCAAACTAATCATAATATTCTAGGTTTTAAATTCAGTATTTCGTTTTATCTTTTTTCGCGCTTACCGGAATGAATCGGTAAGCAGCTTGATTTCAATCGTCGGCGAGATACGCTCATACAGAATGTTGTATACTGCATCTACAATAGGCATGTTGACATGATAATGCTTGTTGATTTCCTTGATACATTTTGTACCGTAATATCCTTCAGCAATCATTTCCATCTCAATCTGCGCGCTTTTTACGGAGTATCCCTTGCCAATCATCGTACCGAATGTGCGGTTGCGGCTGAAATTAGAATATCCCGTCACCAGCAGGTCACCTAAATAAACGGAATCACTTACGTTTCTGTTCAGCGGATGTACCGTTTGCAGGAATCTGTTCATTTCCTGTATGGCATTGGACATGAGCACAGCCTGAAAGTTGTCGCCATATTTCAGACCGCTGCAAATACCGGCTGCAATGGCATATACATTTTTCAGCACCGAACTGTATTCAATGCCGGCAACGTCATTACTGACAGAGGTCTTGATGAATGAACTGGCCAGTTTGCGGGCAATGGTGCAAGCCTTGTCGGTGTCGGGACAAGCAATGGTCAAATAAGAAAGGCGTTCCAGAGCCACTTCTTCCGCATGGCAGGGACCTGCCAATACAGCAATATTCTCAGCCGGGACGCCATATTCCTTAGTGAAATATTCCGAGACAATCAAGTTGTCATCGGGCACAATACCTTTAATGGCAGTGATGATGAATTTATCCTTAATCTTAGTCTTCAGTTTCTTCAAGTGAACCTTCAGATAAGGGGAAGGTGTAACGAAGATGAGCGTATCAGATTCTTTCACGACATCATTGATGTTGGAGTTGAAGTTGATACGCTTGGTATCAAACTTGACGCCCGTCAAGTAGGCAGGGTTATGACCAAGCCGTTTGAAGTCGGCAATACGGTCATCGCGTCGCATGTACCAATTTATAGACTCCGCTTG
>NZ_MNQN01000140.1:0-18208 GCF_001915455.1 Bacteroides sp. 43_46
TTGTGTTGTTCAAAAAAGGCTAGATAAGTACAAATTTGAGGAACTAACTTTGTAAGTTACTGACAAACAGTACCCAATCTAAACATACGGTTTTTATTCCATTTCGTATATTTACACGCAATATTTTTTTCTTTTTTTAAATCACAGCCCGAAGATCAATTCGCCATTTCGGAGATGAATTTAATACGTACCAAGCGCACCTCTTCTTCTGTGAAATCATCTCCCAGTTCATCCAAGGCGTCATCGATATCGTCCGTAGTAGATTCTTTAAAGTAATCGTATATATCCAACAGATGGTCTTCGTCCATGATATCTTCCAGGAAGTAGTCGATGTTCAGTTTCGTGCCGGAATAAACAATAGCTTCTATTTCATCCAGCAGCTCCTCAAACTCGATTCCTTTCGACATAGCGATATCATCCAACGCCACCTTACGGTCAATAGCCTGAATAATAGCCACCTTCATCTTGGATTTATTGGCTACGGTGCGTACACGCAAATCTTCAGGACGTTCTATTTCGTTTTCCTCGCAATGGCGTTTAATCAGTTTGCAAAACTCCTCGCCATAGCGTTTCGCCTTACCGGCTCCCACACCCGGAATATTCTGCAATTCATCCAAGGTTACCGGATAAATAGTAGCCATCGCTTCCAAAGAAGGGTCTTGGAATATAACATAAGGCGGCACTTCCAGCTTCTTGGAGAGCTTCTTACGCAAGTCTTTCAACATGGAGTAGAGTGCAGGGTCTACCGCACAAGCGCCTCCACCGCGTGCCGGCGCTTCTTCTTCCACTTCCTCGAAATCATTATCTTCCGTAATCTTAAAGGACTTAGGATGCTTCAAGAATTTTTTTCCTTCTTCTGTCACCTTCAACAAGCCATAGTTTTCTACTTCCTTAGTCAAATAACCGGCAATCAATGCCTGGCGGATAACAGCATTCCAAGTTTTGTCTTCTTCTCCCATACCGGAACCGAAAACTTCCAAGTCCTCGTGCAGATGCGCCTGCACTTCCGAAGTTTCTTTTCCTTGTATAATGTCTATAATATAGTCTGCTTTAAAATTTTCTTTTACCGCAAGAATAGCTTCTATCACGGTGCACAATAATTCCTGAGCTTCCACTTGTTTTTTCGGATTTAAACAGTTGTCACAATTTCCACAATTTTCTTCCGTATACTCCTCACCGAAATAGTGTAGCAACGTCTTTCGGCGACAAACGGATGATTCGGCATACGCAGCGGTTTCCAGCAGAAGCTGCTTGCCAATTTCCTGCTCTGCAACAGGCTTGCCTTGCATAAACTTTTCCAGTTTCTGCAGGTCTTTATTCGTATAAAAAGTAATGCACTGTCCTTCGCCTCCGTCTCTTCCGGCACGTCCGGTTTCCTGGTAATATCCCTCCAGACTTTTCGGAATATCATAATGAATCACATAACGCACATCAGGTTTGTCAATACCCATGCCGAAAGCAATAGTAGCCACAATCACATCGATTTTTTCCATAAGGAAATCGTCTTGGTTCTGTGTTCGTGTGGCCGAATCCATTCCGGCATGATAGGCACGGGCATTAATCCCGTTCGCCTGAAGTATTTCAGCAAGTTCCTCTACTTTCTTCCGGCTCAGGCAATAGATGATGCCCGACTTTTCCGGATTATTCTTGATGAACTTGATAATATCCTTATCTACGTTTGCAGTCTTGGGACGTACCTCATAATAAAGATTCGGGCGATTGAACGATGACTTAAACACTTGCGCTTCCACCATACCCAGATTCTTTTGGATATCGTGCTGCACTTTCGGTGTAGCCGTCGCAGTCAACGCAATGAGCGGAGCTTTTCCGATTTCATTGATAATAGGACGAATACGGCGATATTCCGGCCGGAAGTCATGTCCCCATTCCGAAATACAGTGAGCCTCATCTACGGCATAGAAAGAAATCTTCACTGTTTTCAAGAACTCCACGTTTTCTTCTTTTGTCAAAGATTCCGGAGCTACATACAGCAGTTTTGTCCGTCCTGCAAGGATATCGGACTTCACTTGGTCTATCGCGCTCTTGTTCAGGGAAGAATTAATGAAATGGGCTATCCCGTCTTCCTCGCTGAAGTTACGCATCGCGTCGACCTGGTTCTTCATCAGGGCAATCAAGGGGGAAATCACAATAGCCGTGCCGTCCATCAACAAAGAAGGTAACTGATAGCACAAAGACTTTCCGCCACCGGTAGGCATCAACACGAAAGTATCGTTACCTGCCAGCAGATTCTGTATGATTGCTTCCTGATTTCCTTTAAAAGTGTCGAACCCGAAGTAGTTCTTCAGCTGGTCTGTCAAATTAATCTTCTTCCCTGCCATGATTCATTAGGTTGTTTATTGAGTTAAGCAATTAATAACGCCGCTACATGACGTTTCTTATTTTCAAGAACTCTAACAAAGTTATAAACAACTTCTTAAATTTCAAGCATAATCCGCCGAATATTTTTCAATAAAACACAAAAAAGTCAGCCTTATTTGTATTACCTTTTGATTTTAAGCACTTTGAAGTCTCGCTATATTCGCTTTTTCCAACTGGCGGCGGGCATAGTCCAAGGTTACGACAAAACTATCTTTGTGTTCGGAAGGGATTTCAAACATCACATCCATCATAATAGTTTCTACTATGGAACGTAGACCGCGGGCTCCCAACTTGTATTCAACAGCTTTGTCTACAATGTACTCAAACACCGCATCTTCAAAAGTCAGCTTTACACCGTCCATTTCAAACAGCTTGACGTATTGCTTGATAATGGAATTCTTCGGCTCCGTCAGAATGGAACGTAATGCCGTACGGTCCAAGGGATTCAAATAGGTTAATACCGGCAGACGACCGATGATTTCGGGAATCAGGCCGAACGACTTCAAATCCTGCGGAGCAATATACTGCATCATGTTATTCTTGTCAATGGACGCCGTATTACGTACCGCACCATAACCTACTACATTGGTATTGAGGCGTTGCGCTATTTTTTTCTCGATGCCGTCGAATGCGCCGCCGCAAATAAACAATATATTCTTGGTATTCACCGGAATCATCTTCTGGTCGGGATGCTTGCGTCCGCCCTGAGGGGGAACGTTCACGACAGAACCTTCCAACAGCTTCAGCAATCCCTGCTGTACACCTTCGCCGCTTACATCACGGGTAATGGAAGGATTGTCGCTTTTACGGGCAATCTTGTCTATTTCATCTATGAACACGATACCTTGCTCCGCTTGCGCCACATTATAGTCCGCCACCTGTAACAGACGGGTAAGGATGCTTTCGATATCCTCGCCTACATAACCGGCTTCCGTCAGTACGGTTGCATCCACGATAGTGAAAGGCACATGCAGCAGTTTGGCAATGGTACGGGCAAGTAAAGTCTTACCGGTTCCGGTACTGCCCACCATGATGATATTGGACTTTTCAATCTCCACATCATCATCTCCCGCCTTCTGCAACAGACGCTTATAATGATTGTACACAGATACCGACAGGAAACGTTTCGCATCATCCTGTCCGATAACATACTGATCGAGAAAATTCTTAATCTCTACCGGTTTAGGAAGTTCTTTCAGATTCAGTTTCGTAGCGTCATCGCCTTTCTTGGCACCCAAAGCCTCTTGAGTAATCTCGTAGGCCTGGGTAGCGCAACTGTCACAGATGTAACCGTTCATTCCCGTTATGAGGAATCCGACCTCATCTTCCGAACGCCCGCAGAAGCTGCATCTGTTTTTGTTTCGTTTAGAGTCTGCCATATTTATTTCTTCGTATAAACTAGGTCTATCATACCATACTCTTTGGCCTCTTGCGCCGTCATCCAATAGTCACGGTCGGAATCGGCCCACACCTTGTCGAAAGACGTATGCGAGTGGTCGGCTATGATAGTATAAAGTTCTTTCTTCAATTTTTGGATTTCACGCGCCGTGATTTCAATGTCCGAAGCTTGTCCTTGCGCACCGCCCATCGGCTGGTGAATCATCACACGCGAGTGCGTCAGCGCAGAACGCTTGCCTTCCGCTCCGGCCACCAGCAACACCGCCGCCATACTGGCCGCCATACCGGTACAGATGGTAGCCACATCGCTGCTGATAAACTGCATGGTATCATAAATGCCCAGTCCGGCATATACCGAACCGCCCGGAGAGTTGATATAGATAGAGATATCTTTACCCGGGTCTACGGAATCCAGGTACAACAACTGAGCCTGCAAGGTATTGGCTGTATAGTCGTCTATCTGCGTACCGAGGAAAATAATGCGGTCCATCATCAGGCGGGAGAACACATCCAACTGGGTTACATTCAGCTGACGCTCTTCCAGAATATAGGGATTTAAATACCCGGCTTGTGACTTAATCACATCATCCAACACCAAGCTGCTCATTCCCAAATGCTTGGTAGCGTATTTTCTAAAATCATCCATTGTCTTTCTGTTTTTAATTTTTAATGTGAATGCAAAGAAACGAAAAAGAACACAGAGACACAAAAAAACACAGAGTTATAGTTTGTCAAACTCTGTGTTTCTTTATAAAAACCAGCGGTTTCCCGCCAAAGTATTATGCAAGCATTTTATTAAACTCTTCGGCTGAAATGTTCTTGTTTTCCAGCGTTACCTGAGTCTTCAGGGCCGAAGCCAGTTTCGTTTCAACGACACGGTTCACCAAGCCCTCGATGCTTTCTTTCTTCTTCAACATTTCTTTTGCATAGTTGTCGAGGATTTCTTCGGGCACGCTCAGCATACCGTACTGTGCAAACTGTGCACGGGTAGCTTCTTTTGCCATATTAAGGATGTCATCCTGTTCAACTTTAATATCGTTGGCTTTCACCAGCTGTTCTTTAATCAGATGCCAAGTCAGTTCTTCGATACTCTTGTCGTAATTGTCTTCTACGAACTTTTCGTCTTTGTCCTGGTTGTTCAGACGCATGATACGTTTCAGCAACGCATCCGGGAATTCCAGTTTACCGACTTTTTCCATCAACATTTTACGAACATCCAACAAGAACTTATAATCGCTGTCAGCAGCAAACTGGTTAGCAATAACTTCTTTTACCTTGGCACGGAATTCTTCTTCGGTCTTGACAACACCTTCGCCAAATACCTGGTCGAAAATCTCCTGGTTCAGTTCACCTGCCACGAAGCGAGTAATTTCTTCTACCTGGAAGCTGAAATCGGATTTCATTTCGGCGACAGCTTCTTTGTCAATCTTCAACAGAGAAGAAAGTTCGGCTGCATTACCGTCCCATGCGGCATAAGGATTGAACACGAGTACGTCGTTCACCTTTGCGTTGGCAAAGATAGCTTTCTGGTCGTCGTTCTTCATATAAGCCGGCATCATCACGGCACCTTCCACCTGAATACCGCCTTCTTTGGTATTGCCTTCTGCATCCAGTTCGGCGAGCAAACCTTTCAACATATCGTTATCGGCATAAGCGTCCACCTTTTCGTATTTACCGTTACGCTGCGTATAAGCCTTTACCTGGTTGTCAACCATTTCTTCGGTTACATCAATCGTATAGTAATCCACTTTATCGGCGGCAGCAACCTCAGCTTTGAATTCCGGAGACAAAGCTATGTCGAACAGGAATTCAAATTCTTCCATTGTGTCGAAGTCGATAGCTTTCTGCTTGTCTTCATTAGGCAGAGGCTCACCCAACATATTCACCTTATTATCTTGAATATACTTATATACGGAATCAGAAAGAAGCTTATTAACCTCTTCAGCCAATACCGACTTACCATACATCTTCTTCACCAGGCTCATCGGAACCATACCTTTACGGAAACCGGGGATTTGAGCTTTCTGACGGAAGTTCTTCAATGATTTGTCTACCTTTTCCTGATAGTCTGCTTTCTCAAGCTTTACAGTAAGCAATGCGCTTACTTTGTCAATGTTTTGCAATGAAACGTTCATTCTGACAATTATTTATTTGATTTATACTTTATTTCGTTCTCCAATTTGAGCGTGCAAAATTAGTGTTAATCTTTCAATTATCAAAAAACACAGGCAATTATTTCCTCTGTCGCCCCTCACCAAAAACTTTTCCATCCCGGTTCTTATGTTTGGTACACGTACCATTCTATAAATCAAAGGATGTTGCAAAAGGAAAGATATCTCTGTGTAAGCAAGACATATTACCCGTCGGTAGATATAACCGGCCGGATAGGCTCAAAAAAACGTATGAATCAAAGAGTTATTCCCTGCCGTGAAACAAGAAAAATAAAAATAATTGAGAAAAAGTATTGTATATCCGAAATTAATGTGTTCCTTTGTCGCAGAATGATGGCACATTAGTTTCTCGATTTCCATTACATGGTTTTTACTTCCGTTGAAAAAACGTATTTGTAAACTCTCTGTCGTTGTGATCCTTTTATTATTCAGCCGTCTTTCTAAAAGAGAGTTTTATTTATTTTTATTTATTTACATTTTCATTATGAACATTTATGTTGGAAACCTTAACTACCGTGTTAAGGAAGATGACCTGCAGAAGGTTATGGAAGATTACGGTACAGTATCTTCTGTTAAATTTATCATGGACCGCGCAACCGGACGTTTCAGAGGCATTGCATTCGTAGAAATGGAAGACAGTGCAGCTGCTGCCAAAGCCATTGCCGAACTGGACGGCGCTGAATTCTTCGGCCGCCAGATGGTAGTAAAAGAAGCAAGACCTCCGAAATACTAATCATATAGATTAAAGGAGAAAAGACAAGAGGATATGTCAACATTCAATTTGACATATCCTCTTTTTATTTATTAGAGAAGAGAGAGAGTTTATCAATAACCGGGATTCTGGATTATCTCCGGATTTTCATCCAATACTTTTTGAGGGATGGGAAGATAATGATGTTTATCTTGAGCACCCGTTACAGGCAGAGCAATCTTCAATATTCTATAATAAGGATACAGCTGCCCGCCATTGCCTTGCAGAAGTGTCCTGGCCAATGACGCCAGACTTCCATCCGTGGTATCATACTCCTTGCCTTCGAAAAACCCCTTTGTCAGACGATCGATATATGCCATACTTTCCGGGAGGTTACCAAGCTTGCTGTTAGCTATGGCAGCAAACAAATAAACTTCGCGAAGTAGCGGCAGAGGCATTCGAACTTCATTACCATCTTCCGATATATATTCGTATCCGCTCCATAAAGCTTCTTTTTCCGTGGGAGACCAAAGAGAAGTTAACTGATACGAGCCGTTCTCTATTCTTTTGCAATACTCCGAAGCATCATTCCAATCTCCTTTATCCGCATATATTTTTGCCAACAAAAGACTCATGGCATGCTTGGCTTGGGAAGGATACGCGTCTATCGACTTCTTTAAATCCTCAATCAACTGTTCCGGAGGAATCTGCGTCCCGCCATTAAGCAATTTTCCATAATATCCGTAGAGATGACAACGGATTATCGCCATATCTACGTTGATATCAATAAGTAAATCCGCCGCGTCCTTCGTCATTGAATCCAGCCTCTTCCTATATTCCACGCCTTTCTCCAGCGTTTCGTAAGCCAGCTTCCAAAAGGAATCGGAATAAAACTTCAGGGTTTCATCCGAAGTAAAAGCCTCCGGGTCAGAACCGGTAATCAAGATGCGTTCCAATGAAAGAATTCCTTCAAAATACTCCTTGGTTACCGCGTCCCACTCTTCTTCAATCTCCGCCAGGTCTGTTTCGGGCGTTACCGGAGTATCCGGCAGTTCCGCCAAGACTTCCGGAACGATGAAGATATAACTATTACCCGCCGCAATGGAATTACCTTCTATAATCACTCCATTTACATATACACTGCCATCAGCGGAACGAGTGACACGAAGGCTGTCTCCATTGATGCATTCCAATCCTTTGACATTCGTAAGTTCCTTATAACTGCCTTTAGCTATGTGACGCTGGATAGACGCAGAATCCAAAACCGCCCCCGAAGCACGCGTCGAAGCGGTAGCGTTGCGTACCGCAAAGACCGTTAATTTATCTTCTTCAAGATTGGTTACATCGACCTTTTTCAGAACTTCCACAAAATCACTGACTTCTTTGTGTTCTTTTTCCAACACTTCCACAATCTTGTTCACCGCTTCCACTCCTTTGGAGGATGGAGGAACCGAAGTAGGCTCATCATCTTCGCTACACGCAGTAAGTGCGCACAGAAAAGCCAAACTCATTACATAATAATAAAATCGTTTCATAATATTCTCATTTTAGTAATCGTATGCAGATTATTGCTTTACCGACTGTTGAAATTAGGCTGCGGCATCTTCAATCAGTCCGAGGATTTTATCTGACAGTTCATTTTGCGAAGCTACACTCTCTCCGGCAGCCTGTTCACCGGATTGCTCTGTTGCCTGCTCCGCTTTGGCGCTTTTACCGGAACAAGCACTTTGTGTCATTAAAGACAGACACAATACTACTAACGTAAAAACAACTTTTTTCATGGTATTAATGATTTTAAGTACAGTCCTATACTTCAGTTTATCAAAACTACCTACAAACGGCAGGACTTATTCCGGCTGTAGCGTTAAAGTGGAATCGTCAGATAACCTTTCGTCAGTGCCTTTATCACCAAATCGGTCGCATTACGCGCTGCAAATTTCAGCATCAGATTTTTCCGATGCCATTCAACCGTATTTTCCGAGATAAACAGATGCCGGGATATTTCATGGGTACTCATACCCTGGGCTATTGCTTTCAGTACATCCAACTCACGCGAAGTAGGCAACATATCCGGCAACTCGGTTTCATCGTCCGGCCGGCTTTTCTCTTTATATAACTGCTGATAACGCTGACAATAATAGTTTTCATCCACCATAACGGCACACACCGCTTCACGTAACGCCTCGGTTCCCGAAGATTTGAAAACAACGGCATTGATATCCGGATGCCTCAGCTTATTCACAATCCATATCTCCTCATGCATGGTACAAACAATTATTTTAGCCTGAGGATTATTCTCTTTTATGCTGTGCATCAACTCAAAACCGTCAATATCCGGTAATTCAAGGTCTGTAATGTATATATGGAATATTCGTGATTTGATTAAGCTCAGTAATTCAGTGCCGTTCGTCACCGTACAAACACTGTTTACGCCGGCAATATCTCTCAATAGAGTTTTCAGCCCTTCCAACACTAAAGAATGATCATCTATAAGAACTATGTCGAACTTCATTTGTCGTCTATTTTATATTATCTTTGACAAAATTAAACATACACGCCGACATATACCCTACGGGAAACCGTAGTTTTTATATTAAAAGACAGGAATGAGCACGATTATCGTAGTGCCCGACATTGTTGAATCTATTGTGAAAGTACCTTTTAAAGCTGCTACGCGCTCTTTCATGGTCTGTATTCCTATACCCGGTTTGTGTGTCGCACTCCCTTTTCCATTATCAACGACTCTGATTTCCAGATTGGGCAGTTTCCATTCCATTACGACAGAAATACGGGTGGCACAGGCATGCTTCAGCGCATTGCTTACCGCCTCCTGAATAATTCGATAGATATTTAACGACATTGTATCCGGCAGAACCGCCCATTCCACATCTTCCGGGAGAGTTTTAAAAGAAATCGGACATTCCTGCGTGGAAAGGCTCTCCAGATAATCGGATATAATCTCATTGATGGTAGCTTCCTGAAAAACAGGTGGAAGCAATTCATGAGAAACAAGACGGATATTCTCTCTGATTTTCCGCAGATTTGCAATCCAGTCTCTCGTCTGCACGCCCTGTTGCGAGTCTACACTTACTTCCATAGAGAACAGGTCGTTACACACGCCATCATGCAGTTCTTTAGCCAAACGTGCATGTTCATACTCCAACTTGTCCAGGTAGTTACGAGTCAGTTTCTGCTCCGTGACGCGTTGCAACTGTTCAAATTCATGCCGCTGAGTTTCCATTTCCCGCTTCTGACGTTCCGCACGCAACCTCTGCCGCTGTACGAAATAAGCGAAAAACAACCCCGATATCACCAATATAACTCCCGAACCGCCTAAAGCAACGTACAGACGCTGGCGAGCCCACCGTTTTTCCTCGTTCAGTTTCTGTATTTCAAGCTCTTTCTCCTTACTTTCATATTTTACAGAAAGCTCCTCCAGTTGTTTTGCCTTTTCTTTTTGAAACAGGGAGTCGTTTAATTGCTGCGCTTGGCTTAAAGCCGCATAAGCATGTTCATAATCATGTACGCTCTTATATGCCAGGTGCAGATTATTATAAATATCATATAAAAGAAAAGGATAGCTTGTGATTCCATCCAAACTTAATAATTTATCAGCGGTAGCAATAGCCGCCTGATAATCCTTATTATCTTGCCGGATCACAAACAAAATCTGGTAATAATTTATCAAAGCCATCACTGAATTTACCCGGGAAAGAATAGAATCCGCTTTTCCGGCATATCGGTTTATCTCACTTTGCGAACTATCGGTTTTCTGCAGAACCAACATATAATAAGTAAGAGCGCCCAATTCCTTATCAAACTGCCCTTCTTCGTGCGACAACTCAATCGCCTTCGCCAAATACTCTTTAGCCTGGCCATAAAGTTTTCTGATAATAAAAACAGAAGAGGCGACGGTATAAATCTGTGCGCGAAAAGTTTTATCAGTACATTTATCTGCCAATGAAACTGCAAGCAACGCATACTCCTCGGACTTATCAAGCGACTTCATATCCATGTGCAGAGTAGAAAGATTGTTATACAGCACCACAGCACTCTGTCTGTCATCTTCCGATGTCGTGTCCAGTCTGCCTACATATTCCAAAGCCGTATCATAAGATTTCACCGCATCCGGCAACATACCGGAAGAACGCAGGTATACCCCCTGCGAAGTATAAAATGAAACAATAGCGCCTGGATTTTCTTCCTGCCGAACCAACGGAGCCGCTTGCCGGCAAACGATTAATGCGGAATCCACCTTACCAAGTGAATAAAGCGAGTCCGTTATTTCAAGGACACGCCTGATTTCCGCGGTATTCTGTCCTATAACCGAAACAAAAAGAAATACCGCCCCTACAAACAACAGCACCCTTTTCATCCTGCCTACACCATAAAGTCCTTGCGGCGAAGCACGAAACTGTTACTCAAATACTTTTCACGTACAATCTTATTCTCGGCAAGCTCTTCCGGCGTACCTTGAAACAAGATTTTTCCTTCAAAAAGCAGATAAGCGCGATCGGTGATACTCAAGGTTTCCTGTACATTGTGGTCGGTAATCAGAATACCGATATTCCGGTCTTTCAGTTTCCATACAATCTGTTGGATATCCTCTACCGCAATGGGGTCTACTCCCGCAAACGGTTCATCCAGCATAATGAATTTCGGGTCGATGGCCAAGCAACGGGCAATCTCCGTACGACGGCGCTCTCCACCGGACAACTGGTTACCTTTATTCTTACGAACCTTCTGCAAACGAAACTCCGCAATCAGGCTCTCCAGCTTATCTTTCTGGTAATCCAAAGGTTTGTCCGTCATTTCCAATACGGCGGCGATATTATCCTCCACACTCATCTGACGGAACACGGATGCTTCCTGCGCCAAATAACCGATACCTGTCTGCGCGCGCTTGTACACAGGATATTTCGTAATATCCAAATCATCCAAAAAGATACGTCCTTCATTAGGAGTTATCAATCCTACGGTCATATAGAATGAAGTAGTCTTACCGGCGCCGTTCGGCCCCAGCAGTCCAACGATTTCTCCCTGCTTTACGTTGATAGAAACATGGCTCACTACTGTACGCTTACCGTACTTTTTCACCAAATCCTCTGTCCGGAGTACCATTTTGCTTTCTTCTTCCATAACGCTATATCACCACAGATTATACATATACAGATTAATATCGGTCGGCAAGACCGTTATTTCCCCGCAGATTACGATAACCCTATCGTGTTTTATGTAAAAATACTGTGCCATTCGGCGTAATCTGTGGTGAAACTGGCGCAAATGTAGCAAAAATAAGCTGAAATAGTGTACATTTGCAGACAAATACTTACGAGTCATGATTAAAGCACTTAGAACAGTCGGAAGATATATTATGCTAATGGGACGCGTTTTCGCCCGTCCTGAACGTATGCGTATGTTCTTCCGTCAGTATATCAATGAAATAGAGCAGCTTGGCGTAAACTCTATCGGCATCGTACTGCTAATATCGTTTTTCATCGGAGCCGTTATTACCATACAAATCAAACTGAACATAGAAAGCCCTTTTATGCCGCGTTGGACAGTGGGATACGTTACCCGCGAAATCATGCTGCTGGAGTTCTCATCTTCCATTATGTGCCTGATATTGGCGGGTAAGGTGGGCTCGAATATCGCTTCCGAACTTGGAACGATGCGGGTTACCCAGCAAATAGACGCTCTTGAGATTATGGGTGTCAACTCTGCCAACTATCTGATATTACCTAAAATAGCCGCAATGGTATCAACCATTCCCCTTATGGTGACGTTCAGTATATTCGCCGGAATCATAGGAGCGTTTTGCACATGCTGGTTTGGCGGTATCATGTCGGCTGTGGATTTGGAATACGGTTTGCAATATATGTTCGTAGAATGGTTTATTTGGTGCGGTATCATCAAGTCGCTGTTTTTTGCCTTTATCATTGCCAGCGTATCGGCGTTCTTCGGCTATACGGTCGAAGGCGGTTCCATCGAGGTAGGTAAGGCATCTACGGATTCGGTAGTATGCAGCAGTGTGCTGATTCTGTTTGCCGACCTCATATTGACACAGTTGTTAATGGGCTAATAAGTTGATTCTAAATTCAAAACCAAGTAAGAATGATTGAGCTGAAAGGACTTTGCAAGTCATTTGAAGAGAAAGAGGTACTGACGGATATCAATGCCACATTCGAAAACGGAAAGACCAACCTTATCATCGGACAGAGCGGTTCGGGAAAAACCGTGCTGATGAAATGTATCGTCGGCCTGTTGACACCCGAAAAGGGAGAATTGCTATACGACCACCGCAATTTCCTCACAATGGGAAAGAAAGAGAAAAAGGCCCTGCGTCGGGAAATGGGAATGATATTCCAAAGCGCCGCCTTGTTCGACTCGATGACGGTGCTGGATAATGTAATGTTTCCTCTTAATATGTTCAGTTCGGATACGTTGCGCGACCGTACACGTCGTGCCATGTTTTGTCTGGAACGCGTGAACCTTATCGAAGCGAAAGATAAATTTCCCGGTGAAATCAGTGGCGGTATGCAGAAGCGTGTGGCCATTGCACGTGCCATTGCCTTGAATCCGCAATATCTGTTCTGCGACGAACCGAACTCCGGTTTGGACCCTAAAACTTCTCTCGTTATCGACGAACTGATACAGGACATCACTCGTGAATACAATATGACCACGCTCATCAATACCCACGACATGAACTCCGTAATGGGTATCGGAGAGAAAATCATCTATATCTACGAAGGGCATAAAGAGTGGGAAGGCAGTAAAGACGATATCTTTACCTCTACCAACGAACGCCTGAATAACTTCATTTTTGCTTCCGACCTCTTCCGCAAAGTAAAAGAAGTGGAGATACAAAATATCGAAGGTTAAGTCTGTAACATTCTCCATAAAAAGTGTCCGGAACAGTATTCCCGGACACTTATCTTCATAAAACCAGTTAATAGAATTGATATATATCGTCCCGATATATTTGATTGCGGCACAAGTATGACGGCAATCTCGATTATTACGATTACAAATGTAAATAAAACAATCTGATAAAAAAAGACCGGCCCTGCCGAGCCAGTCTTTTAACTATTTTAGCCTATACAAGCTATTTATTTCTGTCGTATATATATATTAATCGGTGTCCCCGTCAGATTCCATTTCTCACGCATCTTATTCTCAAGGAAACGTCTGTACGGTTCTTTCACATATTGCGGAAGATTGGCAAAATAAACGAAAGAAGGAATCTGCGTATTCGGTAATTGCGTGATGTACTTTATTTTAATGTACTTACCTTTGATGGCGGGAGGCGGATAAGCCTCGATAAGCGGCAGCATTTCTTCATTCAAGCGAGCGGTCGGTATGCGTATCATACGGTTTTCATACACTGTACGCGCCTCTTCCAAAACTTTCAGAATACGTTGTTTCGTCAATGCCGAAGCAAAGATTATCGGAAAATCCACAAAAGGAGCAAAACGGCTACGGATAGCATTCTCAAAAGTTTTCATCACTTTTACCGTCTTATCTTCCACCAAATCCCACTTGTTGACAACGACCACCAATCCTTTGGAGTTTTTCTGGATAAGCGAGAATATATTCAGGTCTTGGCTCTCAATGCCACGCGTAGCATCCAGCATCAGGATACAAACATCCGAATTTTCGATAGAACGGATAGAACGGATGACCGAGTAGTATTCCAAATCTTCACTCACTTTATTCTTCTTGCGAATACCGGCCGTATCCACCAAATAAAAGTCAAAGCCGAACTTATTGTAACGGGTATAGATTGAGTCACGTGTCGTTCCGGCTATTTCCGTTACGATATTGCGGTCTTCACCGATAAAAGCATTAACGATAGACGACTTTCCGGCATTCGGACGTCCTACGACCGCAAAACGGGGAATATCCTCGTCCAGAATTTCATCGGACTCTTTCTTGAAATTCCCAACGATAAGGTCCATCAAGTCTCCCGTACCGCTACCGGTCACGGCAGAAATACAATACGGATCTCCCAAGCCCAGGCTATAAAATTCGGGAGCATTATATTGCAACTCATTATTATCGGTCTTGTTCGCAACCAACAAAACAGGCTTCTTCGCGCGGCGCAAAATGGAAGCTACCTGTAAATCCAGGTCTGTCACTCCGTTCATCACATCCACCACAAACAGAATCACATCCGCTTCGTCTACAGCCATCAATACCTGTTTGCGTATCTCCTCTTCAAAAATATCATCCGAGTTCACTACCCAACCACCGGTATCTACAACCGAGAATTCACGTCCCAGCCATTCGGATTTACCATACTGGCGGTCGCGTGTCGTTCCTGCCTCTTCGTTCACAATGGCCTGCCGTGTTTTAGTCAGGCGATTAAATAATGTAGACTTGCCCACATTGGGGCGTCCTACGATTGCAACTAAATTTCCCATAGGTTACACTCTTTGTTTTTTTGCGACTATCACAGTCGTATGAATATTAGTCCAGCTGATACCCAAAATTACGCAGCTCTTTGTCCGAACTACGCCAATCCTTATCAACCTTCACAAATGTCTCCAGGAATATTGTTTTCCCGAAAAACCTCTCCAAATCGCGGCGAGCTTCGGTAGCCACTTTTTTCAAAGCCTTCCCTTGCTTACCGATGATGATACCTTTCTGCGAATCACGTTCAACGTATATCACAGCATTGATATGTATCTTCTTTTCTTCTTCCTTAAACTGCTCTACAACGACCTCTACCGAATAGGGTATCTCCTTGTCATAGTACAACAATATCTTTTCGCGGATAATTTCGTTTACAAAGAAACGGGCCGGTTTGTCTGTCCACTGGTCCTTATCAAAATAAGGAGGAGAATCCGGCAATAATTCTTTTATCCGCTTCATCACGTAATCCACATTAAACTTGGTAGCGGCTGAAATAGGAATAATCTCCGCATTCGGCAACAGCTCCTTCCACGCTTCCACCAACTCCACCAGCTTCTCCTGATTACTCAGGTCAATCTTGTTGACGAGCAGCAGTACCGGCACTTCCATGTGGCTCACTTTCTCCACAAAATCATTATGCTTGTCAGGTGTCTCAACCACATCCGTCACATACAGCAACACATCTGCATCCGTCAGTGCCGAAGTGGAGAAGTTCAGCATAGACTCCTGCAATTTATAAGTAGGTTTCAGTACGCCCGGCGTATCCGAAAACACAATCTGCATATCATCCGTATTATATATGCCCATAATCCGGTGACGAGTGGTCTGCGCCTTGAAGGTAGCAATTGAAATACGCTCACCCACCAGTGCATTCATCAATGTAGACTTACCTACATTAGGATTTCCCACGATGTTGACAAAACCTGCTTTATGCATAATCTTCACGTATTTGGATTAAGACAAAAAAACGCATCGA
Organism: Bacteroides sp. 43_46; assembly: GCF_001915455.1. Lineage (NCBI taxonomy): Bacteria > Pseudomonadati > Bacteroidota > Bacteroidia > Bacteroidales > Bacteroidaceae > Bacteroides > Bacteroides sp. 43_46. Next base: position 16,034 of record NZ_MNQN01000140.1, read on the forward strand.
ATCGAAATAGGATGCGTCTTTTTATCATATTTTGTTAATAACGGTTACATTACTGTTTCTTTCCGTCATAGCCCCATTTCACGTAAACGGCTCCCCAGGTAAATCCTGCGCCGAATGCCGTAAAGATAAGGTTATCGCCTTTCTTCAGTTTTTCTTCAAAATCCCATATACAGAGCGGAAGCGTACCGGCGCTCGTATTACCGTAGCGGTCGATATTTATCAGCACTTTTTCATGAGGAACTTCCAAGCGATGCGCCACAGCATCAATAATACGCAGATTGGCCTGATGAGGAATCACCCAGTCAATGGTATCTTTTGTCAGATTATTCTTTTCCGCAATTGCGGCACTGATATCCGACATATTGGATACTGCATATTTAAATACTGTACGACCTTCCTGATAAAGGTAATGCATATGATTGTCTATCGTGAAGTAAGAAGGGGGGCAAACAGAACCACCGGCTTTCAGATGCAAGAAAGGCAATCCCTTTCCGTCTGTTCTCAACATGGCATCCATAACACCCAGTTCTTCTGTTGTCGGCTCCATCATAAAGGCCGCTGCGCCATCACCGAAAATCGGACAAGTGGCACGGTCTGTATAGTTCACAATCGAGGACATCTTATCTGCACCTACGATAATAACTTTCTTGTATCTACCGGAACGAATAAAGTTCGCAGCAGTTTCCATCATGTAAAGGAAACCGCAACAAGCGGCCGACATATCAAATGCAAAAGCATTCTTCAATCCGAGCTTGTCACATAAGATAGATGCAATAGAAGGGAATTGATAGTCCGGAGTAGAAGTAGCGACAATTACCAGGTCAACATCATCCGGATTGGAACCGGTGCGCTGCATCAACTGCTTCGCGGCTTTGCGCGCCATATATGATGTACCCAATCCTTCTTCGTTCAGAATGTGTCTTTCCTTAACTCCGATACGGGTCATAATCCATTCGTCATTGGTATCCACCATCTTTGATATCTCGTCGTTCGTCAAGATATAATCGGGTACATAACCGCCAACTCCTGTAATTACTGCATTTATTTTTTCCATTAATCTTATTTACTTATAAAGACACTTAAACAACGGCGGTCTAAAAAGGTTTGCTCTTTGAATGTTACAAATCTTTTTAGACGCCCGATATTCAAGTATAAGTTTAGTCAAACTGCTAAATTAAACCGCAGCTTCTTTCTCTATTGCCAGCTTACCACGATAGTAGCCACATGCACCACACACTGTGTGATATACATGCCATTCACCGCAATTTGGGCAAATAGCCAATGTAGGAGCTACTGCTTTATCATGAGTTCTTCTCTTTGCAGTTCTTGTTTTTGACTGTCTTCTCTTAGGATGTGCCATTTTCTTTAATCTTTAATTGTTATCTAATATTTTCTTTAATTCGTCCCAACGCGGGTCTACAAAACTATCTTCATCCATTTCATCATCCGGAGTAGTACGCAAATGCTTGCTTAATTTACTGCTCATCGCTTTATTACACTTGCCCGGAGCATGTACATGCTTCATCGGGATAGCCAAAGCTATAAACTCATACATGAACCACGCCACGTTGATTTCCCCTTCTTCTTCGGGGATGACAACAAGGTTATCACCTTCCTCGGCATATTCATGTCCGAACTTCACCAGCAACTTATCTGTAGAGCTTACCGGCTGCTCCATATCATCCAAACAACGGTCGCATGGAACCCATACCATTCCGTCCGTCTGAAAGTTCAATTCGAAAGCACGAGATGTTTTCTTTACAACCAAAACAACATTGACTTTACCCTTCTGTACTTCCGGGCCGTCAATATTAGCGAAGAACAGGTTATCCAATACAAATTCATATTTGCATGAATCTGCCTGCATACCTTTCAAATCTATTTTGTATTTATCAAACTTTCCCAAAGCTTCTTTTATTTATTCGGGCGACAAAGATACAAATAATTATCCTCATTATGTAGTATTTAGGACAAAATATTCACTTTTTTATATTCATTTCACCCGATTCCGATCAGTAATATCCTTCTGAAAACAATAAAGCCCCCGTATCCTTCTATCGATACGGGGGCTTCTCTAAAAAAACGGCGACTACCTACTCTCCCACTGTTACGCAGTACCATCGGCGTGACTGAGCTTAACTTCTCTGTTCGGAATGGGAAGAGGTGGAACCTCAG
>NZ_MNQN01000018.1:0-17384 GCF_001915455.1 Bacteroides sp. 43_46
AAAAAAATGAGACACAATTACTATTAATTATGCCTCATTTATGATTTATCTATTCAGTAATTTCTTACTTTACGACTTTGAATTACTTATTATTTGACTTCCTCGAAAACAAACCATACTGATAATCAGTAGTTTATATCATGTTGGTACAAATATGAATTATCTAAAGCATAGAAATACAAGATAATACAGCTATTTTGTTTCTTGATTGGATGTGTAATTTCCTTCCTTTGCAGAAGCCTCCTCATTCTCTTTATATTCTCTGAGCTCCTGCTCCACCATGTCAAGGCGTTTTTTCAGATCTTCGACAGAAGGAAGTTTGTCTTTTATTTTAATTCCTTCGTAAGTAGCCACACCCATAGGATTCTGTATGCTATCAAAAGCCCATTCAACTTTAGTTTGATCTTTTGACTTACAAAGCAGAAGGCCAATGGTAGGGTTATCTTCTGGTTGGCGAAGAAGTTTGTTGCATGCTGTCACATAGAAATTCAACTTGCCAGCAAACTCGGGTTTAAAATCAACAACCTTTAATTCAATAACCACATAGCAACGAAGCCGAATATGGTAAAACAGCAAGTCTGGGAAATAGCCCTCGTTGCCAACGACAAATTCAGGCTGTCTTCCGACATAAGTAAACCCACTTCCAAGTTCAAGCAGGAATCGTGTAATGTCTTTTGCAATGGCTGATTCCAAATCATGCTCGTCGTATCCTCTCTCTAATGTAACGAAATCAAGGCGATATGGATCCTTCAACACATTCATAGCCAACAGACTTTGGCTTGTTGATAGCTGTGATGAAAAGTTGGTTAAAGCATTCCCATACTTGGAAAAGTCATCATTATCTATAACATCTTCCAATTCTCGTTTGCTAAGTCCCTCATCAATAACACGCGCCATATAATAGAATGCTTCTTTGATGGATTTGCATTTAGAAATCAGCGTTAAATGGTGCTTCCATGGCACAATTCCAAACACTGGCAGCATTCCTCCTTCTGCTAAGATGGCGGAAATTTTGTCTGCCGAAACAATTTCTGCACCTAGTTGGTGCAATTTTATAGGATTCTGATTTTCAGCCTCTTGTAATTTTGCACCTACCTGGTGCAAAATTTCCTTATGCTCTTCATCAGCCATATAAAACTCATACCACTCCTTCATGTAGTAGAGGTTTCTCACAGAGAATCCTTTCACGTCAGGGTAAGCAGCTTTAAGGTCAAGGCACAGTTGGTTTACGGTGCCAGAACCCCATCTCGACTCAGCCCTTTTCTGTACGATGTCACGTCCTAAAAGCCAGTTGAATTCCAAAGCTCCATAATTGCTTTGCATCACTACACGATTGCGGATAGCTTGATAGCGACTCTTTATCTCTTTCAGCCATTCCACATAATCGTTGTCACCATGAAAATTTTTGGAGGTGACGAAATATGGTTTGTTGTTATCTGCCATATCGTTTCTTTATTATGCCTTATTTTATTTGGAAGTCAGAAATACTATCATTCCCAAAATAACAAAAAGGGTAATATTTACGATTAAACTATACTTCAATTTATTCTCAACATTGTTTAAAGAATTTTTGAAGGCTTCTGTTGAATTGGAAAGTTCATGTATTGCAGAATTTGCCGAATCAACAATTACCTTTCGATCTTTATCGAAAGCTGTAGCTTTCTGATTGTAATCTGTTCCTATAGCTGTAACAAGTTCTTTGACTTTTGTTGTCAATTTGCCGAGTTGAGTTACATATTCGGATGTTGAATTGTGTAATCCATCATACGAATTTATAGTCCTTTCTACTTGCTTTCGAGCTGAGTCGATATTTTTAAGACCTTGCTCCAACTCCTTCAGGGAGTCATTGATTCTTTGGTCAATCATTTTTCTGCATATTTATTTTTGATATTACTAAATGCTTTCACATGTTCTTCCAATTGGATTGCCAACTGGATTTTGTTTATGTATTCTTTATCTTTTAGAGCAGCATGCTTGATAAGAAGTTGCGTAAACTCATCTATCAGGGCTGACTTACCTTCATCCATATACTGTTCATACACAGCTTTATAATCATTGTAGAGTTCATCTTCCAGCATTTCGTTTGCCTCTTGTCCAAGATATAGGATGCAGAATACATTGAGAAGGTTTAATACAGGATTCATTTCCGCAATGGCACGACGTATCAATCGAACAGCACCTTGAAGATGTTTTATATTATCCATTTGCGAGTCGTTGTTTACGATTTCTGCATCCACGACTCTCATATACTTTCTCACAAGTTCAAAACTTGTAATCTTATCTTCTGAATAAATATCGTGGCTTGTGTCATCTTTCAATGAGAAAGGCACATCCTGTTGTAAGTTGGAATCGTATGTAACAAATCCCTCACGCGCATATTTAGAATTGAAGTAATAATAAATGAAGTCTTTGAGCTCCTCATTTGTTTCCTTCCAATCCTTTTTTGAGCTAATGGCCATATTGCAGAACTGCTCCATATCAAGGATTCCTCGTGCTCGCTTATCGGCAATACTCTTATAAATAAAAGAAGTAAGGTGCTTCAAGCAAGCCATGATTACTCCTTCGGTATTGGCAAGCTTCCTAACCTCTCCCATCATACTTTCAACCCTTTCGGTAGAATAGTATTTACGATAGTATAACCTGAGATGTTCGAGATATTCTGATTCATCTTGGCAAATCGTCGTGATACGGAAAGTTCGTTTTGAATAGTCTTCTGTGAAATCATCAATTAGGCCTATAACGCACATTCTATAAATAGCTTTCTGTATGGCATCCTTATAAACAGCAGAACCATAATCACGGATATAGCTATATCCACGACTGTTTTTTAAATTTCTGGCATTATATGTATTGAATACAGGCATATTTTTTGTAGAAAGATACTGATTATATCCATCAAGGACTTTCTCATCTTCTTCGTATGATATATAATAAGTTAATATATGCCCCTTTTCATATCGCTTTATAAACTTGACAATGCCTTGTGAATTTGCAATACACGGCTTGTCTACGTCATAAAACTCCTCATTACTAATCTTTACTTGTAGGTTATTCATAAGTAGTTCCATGACAAACAATTCAAACTCTTCACCAAGAAAGTTGCTATCATAGAAGAATTTGTTATTCGTGTAATCTGCAGAAAAATCTTGCCATTTATCAGTCTTTACATTTTTCACCCAAAATTTCTTCGGAGAATACATGATCGTAGCTAATGCCATCTTCTTGTCACGCCCTGCACGTCCAGCCTCCTGCACAAAAGACTCCAAAGACCCTGGGTAGTTCAAGTGGAATGTCATTCGCACATTAGACTTGTCGATACCCATACCAAAAGCCTTTGTCGCAACCATTATGTTTGTCCTACCCTTAAGAAAAGAATCTTGACAGGCTGTATCATCACCACCTTTATATGTTGAAATGCTTCTTAACCCATGATTACGAAGACTAGCTTCTACTGTTGGAACGCTAAGATTTGCTCTATCTGATGCTCGTGTACAAAATACGATACCAGCAGTGTTGGTATTAGTATGGTTGTACCACTCATTCTCTACATCAACACCAAGGTTTGTATGGTGTATTTTATCTATAATTGTAGAATCTATCAAATTCTCACGTTCGACAAATCGCTCTTTGATGTATTTTACAGCACTGTTATCTTGTATATCGGCTATTTTTTGAGTAGCATCGTTTATTACTTCGAGAAGTTTTTCTTCCTTTATATCTCCAACAGCCCACGCATTCGGTGCATCTTTTGCATCAACCTCATATACATTATATTGAAGCTCAAGACGATTTGTATTTTCATACCTAACAGTTGCATCATCCTCTAAAGAATATGCATTCGGACCAGACAATTCACGTTCTACATCGGCAAGGACATCGAATGATGCCGTTGCTGTAAGACCAAACAATGATATATGGTTATCTTCTCCTTCCACTTCTTTTGGAAGTACATAATTGAATAAGTTTCTGCCAAGATGAAGATATGCAAGACGGAAATCATGTCCCCACTCAGATACACAATGAACCTCGTCTATTACACCATAAGAGAAATATACACTTGATTCACGCATAGAGCGTAAAACATCACGAAATCTGTGAATACTTAAACGTTCTGGTGACAAGAACATTATTTGAACTTGCGAACCCGTCAATGCAAGTTCACGTTTTCTGCCTTCCTCATAATTCTTAGTGATGTCACTGTTGATGTATGATATACAGTCTATACCAATATTTAACAACCCATCATATTGGTCTTTCATCAAACCTTTCAATGGGTCCACAACAAGTGTAACCGATGGTTGTAACATAGCCGCAAGCTGATAAGTCAAAGACTTACCACCTCCTGTTGGAAGCAAACCAATTACGCTTTTTAATTGGAGGGCTCTATTTAATATAGGTAACTGTCCTGGTCTGAAATCTTCTTTTCTAAAGATGAGATTTAAGAAATACCTGAGTCTTGAGCAATTATCTTCAATCTTATGATATATTCCGTAACTGTCTTTTTCTACAAATGGCTTATAGTTAATACGCTCAGTTGTATAAAGAATTCGGTCTTCATACACTTTTTCTGATGAACGCACAATGAAATAGCAATCATTTAAAACCTTAAATCTAGAGAAAGTAACCTCTTTTGCATTGCATAGTTGATCTATTGAAATGTCAATAATTGCATCATATTCTATTCCCGAAGAAGCATTATCTTTGATGCAAACAGACAATTTGGGCAATACCATATCATCATAATCTTTAGTCATAGCTATGAGATTATGGTAAGTCTCTGAAAAATCCTCTAAAGAAATCTTTGCTACAGAAGTGTTGTCCTCTATGATGAGAATTTTCCATTCCAGCTTGTTTGTATCCAGTCGTTCGGAAATTATTGCTTCAATAAATGTCTTCTGGATACGTGCAATGGCGTTAAGACTCTTTGCTTTTTGAGTATCAGACATATTAGACACATAATCCAGTATTTTTTTACTTGCCAAAGTTGGACAACCTCGTGAAATCAGATTGCTCATTAATGCATAGACTGGACATAAATTCTTATGAGCAGTTATATCAAAAGGAGCTAATATTTCAAACGCACTCTCTTTAAGGGACGATTTTGTTATCGTGTCTGTAAAGGATGCAAAATACTGAATAGGTGCAAAATATTTGTATTCATGCAGAATCTCAGACGTTTGTGAAAGACTATAACTGAAACTATTAATCAAGCAACCATATGCTTTACGGTTAGGATGGAGACCGAAATTAGTCTCTCTAAATTTAGTAAAGATATGAATATGATTTTCTACGAAATAGTTGCGAAAAGATAATATTCGGCTTTCGTTAAGATTGGCAGGTCCAATACAAAGTACAATATGCTTTTGACCTGAAGAGGTTATCATTTTTGAAACGCCCTTCAAGCTCACTGCTTCAATATCAAGTATGTTAGAAAATATGTGGATAGCGGTTGGCTGTTCTACATTTATAGAAGTGATACAATTGCTATTGTCTCCATTGTCCGATGGTAGATACTTTGAGACTGCAATAACATCAGCATTATAATCTTCCAATGCTTTTTTTACATGTATGACAGCTCTATCTCTTGCAACATTAGAAGGCTCTTCAAGGACAACTTTACAGAGTTTTCTGAGCATATTATGTTGACGGAGCTTTTCTATTACAGCCATTGTTCCTATACCCTGACCACATCCCCAATCGTAAATTTCAATGCCGCCAGTTAAATCTGAATAAGGAAACTCCTTTTCATCCAAAGCACGCATAAGCTTATGACGATGCATAGGTCCATATGCAGACATGTAAGCACAACACTGCTCTTCTGTTTCTAAGACTGCAGTGCCATGCTCCAAAGTACGTCCTTGACCATCCATGTACCTCCATGGTTCTAATTTATATCGATTAGGTACGTACTTGTTGGAAATCCGAATAATCTCATTGATTGTCAGATTGTCTATTCTATGAATGTCGTCTATATAGCTCATTTTCAAGTAATTGTTTCACTCCAAGGATTTTCTTTGTGACATTTATAATTCATTACCGCAGCCTGCTTGCTCGCATTTGCATAGCAATATTCGCAACCATGCACACAAGTATTGTATTCACCTATATCCTTGCTTTTTATACAACCACAAAATGCTCTTTGGCCTTTGTCCTTGTTGTCTCCATGAAGTGCATACATTCCATTAGGAAGTATGATAGCACTATCTGGTAAAGACTCAGAGTCTCCAAATAGGCTTTTTTGTGGCATGGGATAGAACTTGACTTTTAGATAATCCATTAATTTTTTGTCATCATAGGCTAACTTAATGATAAGTTCATCATCAACACAATGATTCTTTTTAACTCCAAACTCTGTCAGGTCTATTTTCTCTCCACATGTTGCCAGCTCATATCCCCATTTTTGGTTAAGTACAGATAATCGACGAGCGAACTCTCGCATTTGATTTTCTTGCCAATCTATATAATTTATATTGGCTTTTTGAAGATTGGCTTGCACCTTGCGATAGGAAAGTATATCGGCAAAACTAAACACAAGTTTCTCTGTATATCCCAGTAGCTGGTTACCAATATTTTCAACTTTATCAAGCAACTTATCGATATTTATGCTATCTGTGAGAACTAAAGGGTCAAAACGCCAAATCACATGCCCCTTACCAAGAGCATTGGTAAGTTGTTTGAATGTTTCTATACGTTGTTCTATAGGTGGTACATTCTTTTCCAACCCCTCTTCCTCATAATCATTCAATGAGTATTGAATATAACACCCGATTCCACGTTGTTTGAGGATTGGCAGATGACGCAACAATGGCTTAGGGTTCTTCGACCAAAACACAATAAACCGTGTGTCCTTGTAAGACACATAACTTTTCACCCCATTAAAAGGGTTTGTCCATGCAGAATAGCCAGCTTTATCAAGACGGTAAAAGAACCAATCTGCATAGAAAGCAGGTATGTCCGTGCTTCTACTTGCAGAAACAAGAATAGGAACTTGCATATCTACAAGTTCCCCATTCTCACGTGGAAGTTTTTGTTTAGCCCATGTTGCCATAAATTCTATCTGTATATTTTACTTAAGATATATTCTTTTAGATTTTTTTGTGGAGCATATGATATATGTTCCACCATTTCTGCGACTTGGTTAACCTGTCCTGTAATTTGATCTACAATTAACATAGGAACAAAACCTGCATTATCATAATATGACTTTATCATACTCAATGCATAGTTCGCAACAATATCTCTTGACTCATCTGATGAATGTTGGTTAGACGCAAGCATAGGAACAAGCTCTCTGGCAAAGACATCTGTGATGTCTGGAATTGCCCGTCCTTCAGCAAGTTTCAAGTCTTCTGTAATATTGAATGGATTGTATGAGACTTTCTTTGGGTGTACTTTAAGAGGATTGGAAGGCTTCTTGCAGTTTTTACCAGAAAGCTTCTCTATAGCCTTGGTCACTGTATGTATATTGCTTTCCATTTTTTTCAATCTATTACCTGCTTCGTTGTCATCAAGTTCCAAATTGAATATAACCTGTAAAACATCAGACCAATTATCAGCTAAATCCCGAACAACGTTTCGTCTGTGAGAATCATCAGACATGCTTAATTTAACCAAAACATAATGAGAGGCAATATTATTATCGGTTATATCAGAAACTTTACCATAAGCGTATTCTTCCTCATAATAGTAGCCAAATATACCTGCGTATGAGAATAGTCTACTTTTCATTTTCTCGTTTCTGCCTCCAACTAAACGGTCTGATTTCAAAAAGATATAACTAATGTCGGAAAGAATAGCAATTATTGACTTCAGTTCATCTTTAGAGAACAAAGCTGTTGATTGGCTTGTTCTTTGGTATTCCAAATCAACATTTCTATCATACATATGTAGAATGCATTTTTGAATTATGCCATTCTGCCAAATTATAGAAAAGCCATAATCCGACAAATCAATCTCTTGCCATCCAAAAGGTGTTTGTGCAGAGACACAATATCCCTTAAGCAAAATCTCAGAATCCGAGAATTTTACTACACGCATTGGTTTGGGGGCAAACTGTGGTTGTCCTGTATCTCCATTTGTTGCAGTCAAGATATACCCATCTCCAGGTGTAAGCTGATACCCAGAACATCCATTGATGTTCTTTTTGATTTTTATATATCTCGGACAGACTTGTAATCCTCTTACAGGTTGACCATTTTCATAACGCTGATGACAGGTAGAATCAAATTCGAAATTAGACAAGAACGATTCTTCACGCCTTTGTTGTTCTTCTTGCTTACGACGCTCTGCCAATCGTCGTTGTTCTTCTGCACGACGCTTTTCTTCTTGAAGACGCAATTGTTCTTGTCGTGCTTTCTCTTTCTTTTTATTGTTTAAAAAATCGAATATTCCCATATCAAAAAGTTAGTCCATCAGTAGCCTATAGGACATATTAGTTAAACGAAAAGCGTGGCACTGCTATAACCACGTCTTAAAGTGCAGGCCCTGAGAAAACCTTAATCAACAGATATGGTAAAGCAGCCCACGCTATAACGTGGGAACTGCCATGCCAATTCTTGTTGATTTTGTGTTTCAGTTTCTCAGGCTTTGCACTTACAAGAGTAGCATAACGCTCCTAATATTTCTTAATGTCTGGAAATGGTTATACCAAATCCAATAACAAAGATACAGAAAACATCTGTAAAACATGAAGGATATTCTGAAAATCAACGAAAACATTACTTAAAACTTCATTTTTAGACTTAAGAGCAGAATATTATGGGGGAACGTGCGTACTTTAATTGTTTAAGTTCCAATATGTTTTGAAGAATGAATCCGAGTGGATAAGTGAATCCAACTCTTGATAATTCTTCTTTCTCTTTTCATCAATGATAACCTTCTTGTAGAAAATTCGGTTAGTTCTGTCAAGATCCATAACCCAATTTTGATATAGAGATGAAAAGAGAACACAGGCGATAATGCCAAGAATGACAAGATACCATTGGAGCAATCTCCATTTGTCAGTCCTTTGTTTGAATCTGTTCCACCTGTAGAGCCACCACGATTTCAACGTAGGTGGAGGAGATGTTTTAGGACTTGTGATGGTTTGCAAAGCATCGCCCCATATCTTCAAAATCGCATGTGCTTTTTCTACAGATTCATTCTCATCAATGATTTTCATTCCGATGTAACGGATTGTCCGTTGGATTTCTAACGAATATTGTGGAGCCCATTCTGCTACTTGCTCAATTGTCATTAAGCCTTGCGCTTTTCGCTTTTGCAGATACACATTACGTTTGCACTTTCTTTCCTTTTCGTCTTTTTCCAAGTATTTATCAATTTCTTCAACATACAGTTCAATGAAGATGGTCCCCAGGCGTTTGAGGGTCTTATCCGATAGAAGTTCTGCAGAATCAGACATAGCGTTAAAGTAACTATCCATTTCTTCGTGAACAGCACTTTTTATCTCGTCATAAGGAAAGGAGGCTGCTGAGGTGCTTGCAACAGGCGTTATTGGTGCGACCTCCTCTTTCGCTGCCAACTTCGCCAATAGATTTTCGATATTACCAAGTCTCTGTTCTGTTGCGACATTATTGTTTTTGATAACAGACAAGTCATCAAGTATATCCTCCAACTGTTCATTTGATTTAGCCATATTATTGATGTTTATAAGTTTGATTAACTTCTGCCTCTTCCGAAGCTGCGACTTCTACTGCTATATTTTTTCTTGTATTTGTCATCATCTCCCCAACCAAGTTTAGAAGACGTGCCTCCACCACCTGCAGATATGGCAGGTTGATATGGAGGAAAGAGAATGGCTCCAAGGGAAATGAGTCCTACTTGAATCGCTCCTTTGCCTATATTGGAAACGTCATCTGCTGTTTGGTACAATTCATCAAAGAAGTCTTGTTCCAAAGTCTGTTCGTTGCCACACATCTGCGGGGCATCATACATTCTTGCTTGGGCTTGCCAGGGGAAACGTAAATCGAAATCAGGGAACACTCTGTCTATATCTCTTACCTCGTAGGCATTATGGGTGTCGTACCATTCTTGCCGAGCATCGTCATACATGTCTCTTGCCTGTTCATGGACAATAGCAATAGGGTTGCCAAGCTTCTTGCAAATACATGCAAGAGTGAGTGATGAATCCAATTGCTTGCCACTATAAGAGATGTCATGTTTCAACTTGCTGCTGATATTTTCCTTGGCAAGAGTGAAAGATATTCCTTCTATACCGTTTGTCTTAGTATTATATCGGAAGCGCAAACGGATTCCTGCTTTTGACAATTCATTCTCAAATTCTTTCCAACTTCGAGAGACTTGCAACGATTCGCTTACTCGATGCAACATCTGATAACGGATGGCATCCATTGAGCGAAGTCTTCTTTCTTTGATAGCCTCTTTTCCTCTTGCGATAAATAAGCCATATTGCTCAGTCAATTCCTTACACACTTTTATGTTCTTATCTTTCTCATGTGAGTCTTTGGTGCATTTGCCTTTAAAGTTTACTCGATTTACCATGATATGAACATGTGGGTGTTCTTTGTCGAAATGACGGAATGCAACAAATTGATTGTCGTCATATCCCATGCGCTTCAAGTAATCGTTCACTATTTGCCCTAACAGATTGTCATTAATACGTAGCGCATCATGGGGTGAAAACGATAAGATAAAGTGTCCTACAGGTTTCTTGGTTCGAGCACTCAAACCTGCCTGCATCAAGAAACTATCTGTTATGGTTTGGTTATTCGTGAGATTGATTCCGTCGCTTGAAGCAACCAATATCGCATTTTTGCGTGGGTCGTTAATGTAGTTGATAAGTCCTCCAAATGATGCTCCATGAAGAATTTTGCCATACATACGCTGTCGTATTTTGTAGTTTAACTTTGATTTTTTGATTCGTCATTGTCTTCTTTCTCTTTGATTTTGAGACGAGCTTGATGGAGAATAGCATTGACTCCATCAAGGGCTTCGTTGGCTTTGTCTGCAATGGTCATAAGCCCTGCTTGGTAAGCAAGCTTAACCAAGGTATTGATATTCGTTCCAAGATTATTCAAACCTCTTATCTCTTTCATCAACTCCTTCGAAACAGGTTGGCGCACGATGGCATGAAGTGCGCCTTCACGAATGTAGGTACTTATGGGCATCTCTCCAGCCTTACGTTTGATACGGATAAACTGTTTTGGTGTGAAACGAACTGGTATGGGCTTGCCATACTTTTCCTCTTCAGGGAGAGGCTTGCGCCCTCCTGGATTGTTGATAACATGTTTTGCCATTATATTTAATTCTTTCTTATTTCAGTTCTTGAGGGGCAAGTTTCTCAATAGGTATTGACCTTTGCCATATGCTTGATAGGCAAAGGCAATAGCACAATCGGGTATACCGATTGGAATAGTTTTCGTATATCGAAAACACAAACTTGCTCCCGAAAGAACTTCCCTAAATGATTACACTTGTTTTTGACTATTGTAGAAACCTAATTTACCGCTTGAAACCACAACTCAGAACAAGCCCTTGACTATTCATCCTTTTACAAAGGAACTCGTTCAAGTCTTTAGCTTCTCCATATTCCTCAGAAGCATCTATCACATTGCCCTTGCACAAAATCCTGATTTGTTCTGTGGCATCGTGTCCAGCTTTGTCGTTGTCCAAATGACAATAGACGGTGTCATATCTGTTCAAGTAGTCTATTGACTTGGGAACATTGATAACTGAATTAAGGACAATGGCATCGCAGTCTCCATGTAATACCACATAGGACAAGAAGTCGATGAATCCTTCAAACACATGACAATCTTTGTTGCCTTTGGATATGACCGAAATGTCTTTTGGTGAGATGCACCCCTTGAAGTAAGCATTACGAATCTCGTAACCTCCAGAGCGGTTAGGAAAACCTACGGCAAAGTAATTCTTGTCGTGGTTTCGGTAATGTACCTCCTTGCAATATTGGCTTGCCACTTGCTGAGCAATACTACGTTTTCCGAGGTATCTCAACAGGGCAGAATTACCCAAACTCTTTACTTCAACATTGCTGAAAGTTTCAGAGCCTTCCCTTGTCGTTTTGGGAGTTGAGGGAAACGAAGTCCTAATGCCGCTAAGATGATGAAGATAATTCTGAAAGTTATTTGGATGGTACAGTAAATTGACCAAAGTAGCAAGTCCACCACCTTTACCCAAACCAAAATCATACCACACATTTTTATCCACATTAACCTTGAAAGATGCAGTATTCTCATTATGCAATGGTGACAGATACCACCAATTAGTCCCTTTCTTTGAAATCGGCAGATAACCTTTTTCTGCAAGGAAATCTGCTATTTGTATATGCTTATTATCGAATGTATTCATCGTTAATTTGTTGTTGAGTTGTTGAATTGTTGAGTTAGGATGATGAAAAGAGAAAATCGTTGAGCTACTGTTGACCATATTGTTGAGCCGTAAATGCTTATGCCACAATGTATATGTTCTTCTTTTCATCATTTCAACAAATCAACAGAGATTATATGTTTAATGATTCTATGAACTCCTTAGTCACAGTATAATAACGTCCCACCCGACTCACTGCACCAAATTTTGTTGGCTTAGAGTAGTCGTATTGGTATGTCGTATATGAAAGTGCATTTGGAGCCGGCTTCAAACGCCATAACTCCTTCACTACTTTGCGAATATGCCACAATTCCACCTTTACCCCATTAATCGAAAGCAATGGCAGCAGGTCTTGTGGTATAAATGAAACCTTGTCCACTTTCTGACATTCCATAATGCTGCGCAATAACTCTACGAGATCAATCTCCGTATGGTTGCGGTTGCATTGCATGATGCGTTCCAAAGCATCCGTATGAATAAGCGTTGGATTGAACCACATACGACTCTCTTTAGTGCTATATAGTGCCCGATGTTGCAAGTAATACAAGAAAGCTGGAATTTGCGCTTTCAACTTCTGCAAGAAGTTCGTATCATCGCTTTCCAACGGCATTATCTTACGCACCCAATAACGTGTCTCTCCTGTATCAATGATAACTGGGAAAAGCTCATTATTGGAGCACAAGACGAATTTGGCGAAGAAATTCACTTCTTGTCTGTCCTTACCTTTAGCTTCAACCTTGTATGTCTGTGCTGTGCTCAAATTCTTTAGGCGTTCTGAGTCTTCTCGTCGGCATAGCAGCACCTCGTCAACAACAATAAGTAACTTACCTGCCCAATCCGCATTAAATTGGCTTCGAAAGTCCTCATTGGTATTGAAAGTTACATTGTCTTCAAACACCGCCTTGAGAAAATTCAAGAAAGTAGTCTTGCCTGTATTGCGCTCTTCTGATACCAATAGTAATATTGGTAACTTCTGCGTAGGTTTGGCATAGAGCAACTGCATGTAATCCATCCCTAACTCAAATTGTTCACCAAAGATATGGTGTATCAGCTTCATAATGTCTGGAAACTCTCCTTCTGATGGTATGTGGTCAATGGGCTCATACAAATTGTAGAAACCGCCAATCTCTTTATGATAATCGGTATGGCTGGGTACAGTACAAAAACCGTCATATTTCCGAATTGGTGGCGTATTGTTCTTGCCATAATCCTGTCGGATAGTACCAAAGCTCCATGGGATGCGACGCAATGTGCAAGTACCATTAGCTAAAGGTTGTTGGGCAATCTTGTACAGACAAGTACCCACTCTGATATATTCTTCCTTATTTCCTTCCATAACGCTTGTTGTTTATAAAAGCCATGGCTTCGTTCTCCAAATCTGCTTCCGATTTTCGATAAGTACCTTCTCTTAACCACTCCTCAATTTCTTTCTTGTTGAATATGATACTCTTTCCCTTTTTATGAAATGGTATTTTTCTTGCACTCGTCCAACCATAAATGGTCTGTTCTGCCGGGTGAGTAGGCAAAAACTCTATGAGATCAGCTACATTGAACCATTGCTGTTCTTCACTCTTCTTTGGTGGTATCAGTTTGTCCACCTTATCACCCAACTCATTAAGTTTGGCATACATGACAGCCAACATCTGAGGCATGTCATTAAACGTGATGTTTTCTTGTTGCATATTTATCAATATTTGTTTCTGTGTGCAAAGGTACATTTACGTTTGTGTGGCAATACGTGGGGCTTTGTGGGGATATAAAAATGACAGATGCGCTATTCACTTGATAATAAGTGAATAACGCATCTGCCAATAGTTAAACAGTGTAAGTTTTGTGGAAAAGCGTGGAATGGTGGGGATATCCACACTTAGTAACTCCTTTTTATGGATTCATCTATTATTTCTTTGTATTCTTTGTTCTTTTCCGAAACTCCAACACTAAGGAAATCTTTATGATGTTTGTCGTAATACTCTGGAGATATATCGCATAGTTCCAACATACTTTCAATCCAATGCTTTGGGGAATCTGACAAAGCTATGGTGTGTGAAACAGCAAACAACATATAGCAAATACGTTGTTTTTGTCGAGGCAGTGGATGGACTTTGGCTTTATCTAATTTGAGATTCAAAAAATTGATGAAGTCGCTTGCGGGCATGTGCTTGAACTGCTTGCCATTACAGGTCTGATAAACCCCTACACAAACGCCAAGGTCGACAATATCCCTCAACTGAGCTATTTCTTTCAGTATTAAAGATTTATCAATCATGTCTATACCTCCTTCTCCAAGTATTCTCCATTTTTTAGGATGACATCTACTAATTTTGATATTTTACGAATCAGCAACTCCAGAAATTGCATCTCAAAATAATGCACCTGTCCACACTTCAATTGCTCCTGCCTATATATGCCATATAGTTCTTCTCCTTGCCTATGCGCTTCATCGTATGCCAACTTTATATTGTCGCACTGTGCATCCAATGTCTTGAAGTCCTCTGAATTAAAATCCATCATATCAAGTCTGTTACTTTCAGTTTGATACTTTCTCCACAGATTCGTTGCTTTATCTTTGGCCGCATCCCATCTCTCTTTATATTCTTTCAAGTGAGACTGCTCCATATTTATGAAGTCCAATGCGTTCCAAGCACTCAAATCAAGAGAGACAAACTTATCCACCTCCTTCTTTAAGCCTATAGCGCTTTCATAGAGGGATTTTCCGTCTTGACGTGCCAAATTCTCAACATCATCAATGATGCCGTTGGTGTTCTGATAATCGTGATAGAATTGTGCTATCACACAAGCATCGGCAAATGTAATGTCTGATACATTTGTCCGTGATGCTATGATATGGTTTACTCTTTGTAAACGCTTGAATATTTCTTCAATTATGTTTGCCATATATAATACAGGTGAATATGTTACTTGATAGCAGCCAAATCTATCTTGATTGCATCGGCTGCATTCTCTTTCTTTTCATCTACAACTTTTGTGTATCTCTGCGTTGTACGAACATTGGTATGTCCCAACATCTTACTTACCGTGAAAATGTCTGTGCCATTGCTCAGCTGGAGCGTAGCATAAGTATGGCGGAAGCAATGGAAAGTGATATGCTTAGTGATTCCAGATGCTTCAATCCATCTTGACAAAGGTTTGGAAATCCAGGATGGGGCAGGCAGACCTTCAAATACTAATTGGTCAGGATGCCCGGGTTCTCCACATAGATCATACGCTTGCTCAGAAATAGGCATGTACTCAACGCCCTTTGTCTTCTTTTGGTCGAAGTTGATGCGATAGTGAATACCTTCCTTTGTCAACTCCTTCCATGTCATTTTCATAATGTCGCAATGTCGAAGACCTGTCAAAGCAGAGAATAGGGCTGCACGTTTGATAGTGGCATTATCGCATGGTGTACAAACCAATCGGTTAAGTTCCTCTAAGGTAAGATGCTCCCTTCTTGCCTCTTTCTCTTTTATACCTTTTATCTTAGCTGCAATATCAGATACAAAATATCCATCAACAAACGCTTGCTTTAATCCAGCCTTGAATATTGCGAAATAAGTGGAAGCCGTATTTTGTGAGATTGTACCTTTCTTGTTGCCCCCTTGTGGAGCATCCAACAGGAACAACCTAAAATCCTCAACCAGCTTTGTGTCTATGTTGGCAAAGATCATAGGCTGATTGTCGGTAAAGATGAGCATCAGTGCATATACACGATTCCAATTTACGATAATAGAGTCAGAACTATTCCTGTGCCGAATATCTATTATACTCTTGAAATAGGTAATGAAATCACATTGCGATTTTTCTTTCTGTTCCAATAAAGAGGCTTCTGATTCAGAGTAAAGTCCTATGGTATCATATTCCTTTTGTCTAATAGCCCTGACCTTATCTGCATAGATGCATGATTCTTGGTCAAGCTCCGACTTGCAGAGGATGACACCATTGACATCACGTTTCGGCTTATATGTTACACTTCCGTCAGAAGCTGTTCTTGCAGTTCTGCTTTTGTCCCATATCGGAGTGGTTATAGTACGGTTGACATACTCGCGCACTCGCTGTGGCTTGCCACCGTTTTTGCAGATAACTGGATATGACTCTATGTAAAGATACCATTCCTTGCGAAACTCTGCCTTGCGAAGTTTCACGGAAACACGGGTGTGGGATAGAGATTTCTTCATAGGGATGCTTATTTATAGAGATTGTCTATTTCTTTTTTGGGTACATATACGAAATTGCCGATTTGCCGAGTCGGAATTGAAAACTTTCTGATTTGAAGATAGAGTGTACTATCATTCATATGATATTTCTCACACGCTTGCTGTATCGTGTAGCAATCCTTTGGTTCCAAACTATACAGCTTGGGAATGGGCTTGGGCTGCTTCTTAAGCAAGCTCTTCCTTAGAGGGTACATTTCCATAAGCGTTTCTTTACTTACCCGTGTTTGACGTTGCCCGACATTCACACTTGGAATAACACCCTTGCGTATTAAACGATAAAGCGTTTCCTTGCTGATGCCAAACATGGAATATGCTTCAGGTACAGTTATGTATTCCTGGTCTTTTGGGATAGCTTTGGCTATGGCATCCAAACGCTCATTTCTTTTCTCTTCATCTTTTCTGCGTTTAAATGCAACTTTAGAACATCTTGATGAGCAATACCAAGACGTGATGGTCTTTGCGACGAATGGCTCACCGCAAATCTTGCATTTTCTTGTTATCTCAAACTTTGCTGCACCCATACAGTTCTGTTTTATTATTACTAATATTATTAAGTGTCACATTATCTACCAATAAGTGTTGGTACAGATATGGCACAAAAATACAGCTAATATCCGAATATAACGAAAGAAATACAAAGTTTAACTAAAAAGAAAATCCGCATAACTCATTGAGCTATGCGGATTTATCTATCTATACCTTTCGGTAGTTATCTATACTTACTTAACTTCCTCGAAGTCAGCATCCTGAATATCTTCTTTATTATTAGAAGAACCCTGATTAGCCTGTTGTCCTGCACCTGCACCCGGACCGGCCTGAGCGCCA
>NZ_MNQN01000019.1:0-16961 GCF_001915455.1 Bacteroides sp. 43_46
AAAATGGAATAGCATCACAATTGTATAGGTACGACAGGTTATTCTCCTTTTCATCTTTCTCATTCGTCTCAGAACTTAAAATTTGTGGCCAAACATTCAAATTATTTTTTCTTATGGCCTCAGACCAACTATCCTTGACTCTATCCAATGATATACCAATAATAGTCAATCCTTTCTCATTGTATTTCTTATATACTTCTTTCATTTTAGGAATCTCTTTCAAACAAGGCATACACCAACTTGCCCAAAAATCTATATATACCGCTTTACCTTCATACTTTTGCAGAACATCTTTCAGTGATAATTTACTTTCAGTATTATATTCTATCTCAAATAAGTGTTCTCCAGAATATTTTCAAGAATTTGCCGATCCAATAAAGTATAAAACATTTTCGCTTTCTCGATATACCTCAAACAAACCTCATTTTGTGTATATTGAGAAGCTTTCTCTATTGCATTTAACAACTGTTCACTATATGATGTACTATTCTTGGAAGCAAAAAGCCCAATCATAGCACTCATCAGATAAGCTCTCTCATCTCCTTCAAAATCATTGATAATATGATTATAAACCAAATCAAAGTTATTATAAATATCCTCAGTATAATTATATATGTACAAGTACCATAATGCAGTGATATATAACCTTGATAAGCTATTAGTAACACGCAAATCTTCATCAAAATAACCCTCAGGTATATCTTTTCTCAATATTTGCTTGTTTACCATAGGGAAATAGAGATCATAGATATATCTGTTATTTATAGACGCTTTGGCACAATCATAGAATTCGTCAGAAACCAGATATCGACGACTATAATTTTCTAAGAAATTCAACTGATCATCTCTATATTTTTTAGCAGATTGTTTATGAAGTAATATATCTTCGCCTTTTCGATAAAGTTTTGGCCAGTTTCGTACTGCTCTTTCTTTTTGAAGTATTCTCATGTTTTTCTATTTTAAGATTAAGAAATGAACGGGCTGACTGAAAGAACTATTTATACTTACATTCTTTACAAATATCTACAAAAAGAAAGCCTTCTTTTCATTCTTTTAGTCAGTCTGTAAGGTAACACAATATCCGAATCCAAATGATAAGTCATCCAAAGGTCAAATATATCTTTCAATTCGTCAGAAAACATCCAAGGATAATTGACTTCACTTTCATAGCCCCACACCACCCAAATCTGGTGTTCAGGCTTTTCAAGATCGTCTTCTAATTCACGATATAAAAAAAGAAGGCTCAACATCACAACATCGGCAACCGACATTTTATCCCGATCATATGTGATATGTATATTGCCAGGTAAAATTTGCGACAGTTCATCCATTCTCTGTTGATCGTAAATAAAGAATTTTATACGGCGTATTTTCGTCCAAAATAAAATCAGCATGTCATTTTGTATTTCATAATATTTCATCTAACTTGTGTTCCAAAGTTACGAAGATACCAACTAACATCCAAAAATTACGGTAGACATTTTTCAACTTTTTTATCACTAATAACTAAACACTTACACTAATTTTCCAATAAAAAAATGGACAAGAAAAAAGTAACCATCAAAAAAGACCATTACCAAATTTGAACCAGAAAAGAAAAAACAAAATCATTTCTCATATTCTCATAAAAAGGAGTACTTGCCTGATAATTAGATATATAATTATGAGAATTAAAATATTTACATGCATTTCTCATAGCTTTATCAAGAAAAAACGCTTAAAACAATGCATTTCTCATACTATATATTGGCATTTCTCATACTGCATATTATGCTTGTCTTTGTTTCAAGAGACTAATATATGGGAGGCAATATAACCGTAGTTTGTATGTTGAGTCGATAGACTACATATCTTTCGCAACCGGCATTGCTGCATTTTTCTGCCTTCATTTCTATCGTTCCACTCTAGTGAACAGGCCTATGCACTCGAGTAGACATAACCATTCACTCCAGTACACAAGCCTGTTCACTAGAGTGGAACGATTAATATTTCTTATTGAAAATCAATTGATTGCATTAGGATTATCTTTGATTGTCAGTTAGTTATAGCGGAGATGAACAATAGTTTTGCTACAGTTTATTAAGTGTTGACGATTAGATGATGAGAATAACATTCCTGATGTATGAGAAATGATTTGCTTTTTTCAGGTTCTTCTGTTGGGAGCTGGAACGAGTGGAGATAGTATAAGTCTGAAAACTCATTCAATTCGTATCATAAGTACCTTCCAAACATATTTCATCTTTAGCATCCATGATTGAACATAGTTTTGAGGTTTCAATATCAACAGATAATCATAAAATGGAAGTAAATATTCATAGTGTGTTACCGCTTTACGATAATGGTTAATTACTTCCTCCCGTGTATAGAGGATTCCATAATTGCGGGCGACATTTGCATTCCTATGTTCCGTCAGACGATAATATGATATACGGGAAATAACCTTCAGGAGAGATAAAACGTTCAAGGATATATCCATAACATTGCATCCTTTTCAGTGCCTTTTCATACAAAGGGAGGTAAGAGGGACTAAGAAACTCCGCTAACGTCTCCAGACATTCTACATACATAGGGTGTTTGGGGAGTTAAAGGAATCCATAATTTCTCCATGTAATGACACCACTTGTACAAACACCGTTTTTAGCACAAAGCTTTGTATTTACTTCCAAAACTCCTCCGGCACATCCCCCCCCGAAGAACAAGTATCATCTACACTACCTCCAATGATTTTAGAAAACTGGTCCATGCTAAGAGTTTGTTTATCACTAACCTCAGCAAGATTAATTTTCTTTATATTCTTCATTTTTGATCATTTTAATAATTTAAGATTATAACTATTCTCAATAACTACCATTATTAAACGGCCTAAATCATTTAAATCCACGCTTTTATTATTTTTTCGTTACATATAAATACGATATTCTCAGCATCTTCCCCAAGCCGGCGAAACTCTGAATCCGATGAATGGACCTCCATTATTAAAATACCGCACTCTCTCCTCCACTATTTTCAATACGTTGACTAGCACTTTTACGCTGATGACCGAACTTAAACTTCCATGCTGCTCTAAGCATAATTTGATTCTTCGTATCAGATACATAATGGCGCATATCACTTACAACATAAGGATTCATACTCTTCTCCCAAAAAGCATACGAATTACCCAAACGCCATTTCATAAGACCTGAAAAATTCCAGTTTTTCCATACGTACATTATTCCGGACGTAACTTCCCAACTGTTATAATATATCTTCTCATCACTAAATACATCTGCCCGCTTACCAAACGCTAAAGCCACCGCAAAAAAGAGAACTCGGATTTCGAATGATACAATTTCAGATTGGCAAGCCCATTCCCATTCGGGGACATTGCTGAATGCGAAGCATCAACTCTGCCCGAACCGCCAAATCCCTGACGTTTCACATACAAGTCGATGACAGCTTCCACCTTTCCGTAACGCATAGAAGGCATGTCGTGATATTCCACCCGCCTCACCATTTTAGGGTCTATCTGCTTCAAATCATTCAAATCAGCCGGTCCACCATTAACACGCAATTTGACAGTACCACCAAGCACACCACTGATCGTACCCTCAACTTTACCTACCACTATTCCATGTAATTGCAGTTTGTCTACAAGATCTATCCCATCTATCGCCGTCTCCTTCTCTTGTTTACCGGGATAAATAATCTGACGGTCAAACTCCATCACAACGCGTTGTGCAGTAACTGTGGTTTCATCAAGAGCTACCGTCTGCTCCTCCAATACTATTGGCAGGTCCTTTATATGCTCCTGAAAATTATGAATACGTATATGTGTACCCACATAGCCCACGCAGGAAGCGTACAGCCTGTAACTACCATGAGGAATCTTAGATAATTCGAACCGACCTTTCACGTCAGTTGTAGCAGCTTTTACGATTTTAGTACTGTCGCCCGCATCATACAAGATGACATTCGCATACTCAACAGGGATTGTTTTGACATCCGTCACTATACCTTTTATAGAAGAAGTCTGGGCTTGGGCGAACATCCCAACTAACAGAGAAATTAAAATTAAACATCGTGTTCTATTCATAAGCATATTTTCTTTTAGATTCAAATGTTCCACGTCTGTGTTCATTGCTCTCAAAATATGATCTTTATATCGCATTAACAACGTCTTTAAAAGACATACCGTGTGGAATCTTTAGTTTAGCTCTCAAACGCTGCTTACGTTTACTCAGGCTTTGTAATGAAATACCAAAGAAAATAGATTGGTTTTTATGTTTTACTCCTATATAACAGAAATAACAAAGAGCAATTTCCTCTTCAGATAGACAATCATGTTTAGCCAACCATATTTTTAAAGCATTTCCATAAAGGATATCCATAAGGGCAAATAACTGCTTCCATTCTTCAGTTATCAATTTGTGGCAAAGAGTAACAGGAGATAGAATAGTATGCATCAATATATTAATTGATTTCTGATATTTGAAGAACTCTTCATTATCCAAACAACTAGTTCTCAATTCCATATACAAAATTAGTATTCATACGCTTCCTCCTTGTTTAATCATAAGATATAGCGGTGTTTTTCATAGTATCTTCATTATCACAATTGTTTTGTACGCATCGTCAACCGGATATATCCGTCCTTCGACTGCTCCTTCAGTGAAATACCGATACGTGTATAGGCCGGAGAGTTCACCTCAATCGTTTCAGAAGTAAACGCGACTTTGCCAGACGCTTCAATCGTAACGGTCATCTGTTCTGTGCCGGTAGTAAGCAAGAGATGTGTATCATCAATAATTTTCCAGTTGGCTTGTGTTGTTATGGCTGTTTCGAACCGGATAGGTACATTGGCCGTAAATTCGTCACCCACAGTAAAGCTACCTTTCCCTTGACGGTCATAGACGAAAGTGCGAACCAACTTATCCAGACTGGGGGTGGAATAAGCCGAAGTATAGTCAATACAAAGCAAATCTTTTACGTCCGTAAATTCTTTCTTGAGTACAATGGCGCTCGCTTTGGCACCGGAGGACTGTGTTTTTCCGTCTACTACCGGAACTGGATGACCGAAGGAACCTTTGATCTTATACTTCTCGGGAGCTTCCGCACTAAAATAATCACCCGGATAAGAGAAAGGACCGCCTTGATCGCCGACCATAGTGCACTTTCCTAGAGCGACGGCATAAGAGCCGATGTCATTATGGTTATGATTTTCGGCATTATTACCCCCTTTGGCCGAGACAGCCAACGTACACGAGCTGCCCTTGGCAGGACGTGCAACCAAGATTCCTGCCTTTTCATAATACGCCCGCAAAGAATCGGAACCTTCCTGCAATGCCTGACGAATGCCGTCTGTCATTTCCATTTTCCATACCTGATGAGGGAACAGCTCTATGAGATAAAGAGAGAAATTATTGCCGGAAGGGAGAATATATTTTTCTTCCGCAGAGGTGATACCAAGCGCACGGTCACAGTAATCGAGGATGAACTTATCAGGCGATAAACCGATACGGCAGTCGGAATAAGCAGGACATACGCCTTCATTCATCTGTATCTTCCTGCCATATTGAGCAATATGCACAAATTTAGGTTCACGGAAGAAATCTATCTTGCCTTGCGTGGCACGGCATACTTCCTCACGCAGCAAGATATATGCACGGAAACCATAATTATAGTAGCCGACCCCTTCACTGCAATAACCGTCATCGGCATATCCTTTCATACCGTATACATTATATTTCTCGGCTGCGGCAACAAAATAAGCGCGTTCCTCCTTATCCGCCAGCAAAGTGAGGGCAGCACCCGTGACACCTGCCAAACAAACCGAGTTCCAGTTATTTGTAACCGTAAACCACCAGAAAGGCTTTGTCTCTTCCAGGCAACGGTATACAGGACGAAATACTTTCTCGCGGAAAGCACACTGCACGCGGGCCTTTACTTCCGGTGACAAACGGTCGTCGAGCATAGCAACACACTGCGCAATTCCGTTTCCGGCAGTGGCAACTACCAAATCGACATAATAATCTGTTCCATGATAATTATTCAGATTGCGGTCGTGAGCCGGAATCGACCAGGAGTTCTGGTTGCAGAGAGCAACCAGAGCCTTTTCAATAGCAGGAATGTAACGTCTTTTATTCTCCATACATTCAGCCAATGTCAACCGAAACAGATAATGGTAACGGGCATTTATCATATTTTCGCCCGGCAGGCGGACATTGGTTTTGTTCAGATGCAGATACAAGGAGTCAACAAAAGGAGGCATCCCCTTTTTCAGCAATGCAGGTGCTTCTTCTGTCAGCAGTTTTTCTGCCTTGCTACTCTCTTTTACTTTGTTCCAGAAGGTGCGGTCTTTATAAGAAACGCCTATTCCTTCCGGTTTATCGGGCAACATTGCAGCAATCTCACGGATACGGCTTTGGGAAATATTCGCATGCTGCCTCGGAGTGTCCTGTGCCATACGGTAAACTTCCGTCCCTGCCATCAGGAAAGCTCCCGGACCGTAGACTTCTGTCATATCGGGAGTCACCTTTTTCGGATCAGCGCCGATAGGTTGCACATATCCCAGTTTACCGTCTTCTCCCACAGCCGACACTAATGCTTGCCAGCCTTTCTCCACCACAGGCATGAATTCTTCTTTTGGCAAAAGTCCTTCGTTTATCCCATAAGCCAGCGCATACACGAAAAAACCGCTGCAACTCGTTTCGGGCGACGGATAAGAAGCCGGGTCAAGCAGACTCGCATGCCAGAAGCCGTCCTTATTCTGCAAAGGAGCAATCCGGCGGCATAGCTTTTGGAACAAGTCCTGATAGAACGGACGGTATTTGCTCTTGGCAGGAAGTTCACGTAAAAGCTCAACGAGCCCTCCGAGTACCCAGCCATTGCCACGCCCCCAGAACACTTTCGCGCCATTCGCCTCCTTCATCGTAAAGTAACGGTGGTCACGATAGAAAAGATTGTCTTCTTTATCAAACAGATAATTGTAAGTAGCTTTATATTCCTTATCCATGAAACGGATGAACTTCTTGTCACCCGTGATATTGTAGAGTTTCATGTAAACAGGAGGTGCCATGAACAGTGCGTCACACCAAGTCCAGTGTTCCAAGGTGGTTGCATCGCCATAGTCCAACTCGAACGAACCGGAAGGAGGATTGGCAATCACCCATTCGGCACGTGCCTGTGTCGGGACAAGCATACTTTTTCTTTTGTACTTTTCATACATATACAAATACATCTGCGAGACACAGATATCGTCAGCATGATACATCCGTTGATTTACCTGCCAGTAATTGCGGTTCCCCAGCCGCAACAGCCATTTGTAGTATGAATCATCTTTATCCGCCTGTTCGGCTATTGCAGCCCAGTGGACAAGTCCCAGATAGAAAGTGGCATTTACCCAATTGAGATCACCGTAAATAGCCTTGTTGTAATGAGCAATCTGCCAGTCGGCCACCCGCCGCATCGACTGCTTCACTTCTGTTTTAACAAATGTCTGCGCAACTGTAGTACACAAATAGCCCATGCATAGGGCAAGGGTTAAAAGTAATTTCTTCATAATACTATAATTTTGTTTAAGACAAAGATACCGGGCTTTATGGACTTAATAGAGTCATATTTTCCGTTTAAGCTGCTCTTATCTTCCATAAAGAAAGAAAAAAGCAGCTTTTTGAACAACTCTACTAACTAACCCAATTACTGAACACCCGATCTACGAGTATTCAATCTCTTATCTACTAACAAGCCGTCAATGATCTTCAACCCGAATTTCACTTGACGTTTTGCCTTAAACTTCAAAAGAAATAAGTCAACGGTTCCTTCAAGCGTCTTCTTATTTCCTACATTGACAAAGGTAGGATACAAGGCTTTTGAACCATTGGAATGGAGACGGTCGTAAGTCAGATTCTCCATTGCATTCATGTGTTGCAACTCCACGCCGACAAACTCATAATCCTGTTGATTGTAAGGTAAAGCAAAACTGAATGCGTTGACTGCACGCAGATCAACACCTTTTACCTGAATTTCAATAATCTCATCTTTGTCATATACTTGTTTCGAGGTGCTTATCTCAATCGTACCGTCCACCTTTTCCGTACCACGGTTATCAACACCGCCTTCAAGCTGCGTGGCGACCACCGAAATATCATAAGCGTCAATCAGACCGTTCTTATTGATATCACCATTGCTGATGTATCCTTCAAAATCGGAATCGCCCTTTCTCAGTCCTGTATAGTTGGTATAAGATGTCAGGTCATTGCCGTCAATCTTACCGTCGACGTTAATGTCTCCTTGAAGATAGCTTTCCGTTCCGGGCACCTTGAATACATAGATTTCCTTACCGGAGCCGTAGTTGCCGACTGCTTCTGTAACGGATAGTTTGATATAGCGGGCAGTAGGATGTTGGGTGAAATTGAATACCTTCACCTCATCGTCACGCTGCCATTCAAATGTTCCGGCTTCCGTCCACTGTTCTTTGTTCATACTATAAGAAACGGTTCCTTTCAGCAATGTTCCGTTACCGGCGTTTGTACGTGGCAGGTAGTGGAATTTATCCAGTTGGTTGACAGTCACCAGGTCCATAACCAGTTCGAACGGAACGGCTTTTTCCCCGTATTTCGAGTGCCAGATATCTCCGGACTCTACAAAGTCGAACAGACGTTTCACGCCTACTCTTCCTTGCGAAGCGGCCGTACATTCGCCCCTGATACCACGGATAGCAAATTCAAGCGGATCGGACTTGGTCGCAGCACCGAACTCTGTCCAGGCGGAAGCTCCGTCTTTATTGACAGCACGTATTTTAAATGAGTAGGGCGTTTCGGGAGTCAGGTCTCCAAACAGTAGTTCCGTATCCTTTATCGTAGTATATAGCATATTCATAAAGTCAATCTCATAGAAATCGGCATTGGCCACTTTATCCCATGTCGGTTTCAAGGTATAGGCTTCCGTATTGTCGGCAGTAACCCGGGCAACAGGAGCTGCCAGAGTTCCGGAAGTGATCCGATAGCGGTCTTCGGGAACAAAACGGAATCCCTCAATGCGCAATGTCGTAGTATTGGCCGTAATATCGGTGGCACCCAATTTCACCAAAAGTTGCGGGTTCTTGGTGATAACGGTCTTTTCAAACTCGCTTCCCTTAGTCGCAAACCGATTCAGATCGGGAGCCTCATCGTAGAAGAAGACGTTTTCACCCTTTGCAAATTCATCTTTCGAAGCGGCCTTTGTCAGTTTCACTTTTTTCTTTCCCACTTGTGCCGTCACTTTTTTCGGCAGAGAAGTGACATTGATTCTGAACTCTGTAACCTTTTCTTTCACAAAGCCCGTAAAATCACCCTTTGCCGGATGAATGGTCACAGTAACGTCATTCTTGCTGCCAACCTCGGACTCAATATTGGTTGTTACTCCTTTACCCCGTTTGTATTCTTCGGATACACCGTCGTCGTCATATTCGGTAAAAGAACTCTTGCCGTACGGGTAAAGCTCATAGATACGGATTCCTTTATCAATCTCATTTACATTATTATTAGGATTCGTCAGCGGAATAATCGCTCCGTTCTTCACGAATACGGGAAGCTTCCAGAGAGGAGCTGCAAAATTGTTGAGTATGCGGTTCCCGTCGTATTTTTCGCCCGTAAAATAATCAATCCATACACCTTCGGGCAAGTAAATGCCGTTACGGATATCATTTCCCTGCTCGTCAGCTTTGGTTGCCTGATAGATAGGAGCAACCAGAAAATAAGGCCCGTACAGATATTGGTACTGTGTAGCCGTACCTTGAGTATAGGCATTCGGGTATTCCAGAAACATCGCTCTTATCATCGGCATACCGTCTACGGCTTCCTTAGCGATACTGTAAGCATAAGGCATCAGTTCCGACTTCAGTTTCAGATACCAGCGGTTAATGGAGGTTGCCGGTTCTCCCAAGGCGTGCGGGTATTTCTCATTCGCTCCCCAACCATCCATGTTCAGTTCCATTGGAGTAAACGTTTTCCATTGGAAATCACGGGTATTCACCTGCACATTCCTGCCACCGAAAATACCGTCCATGTCAGAAGTGATATTCGGCTGACCGGAGAGTCCCGAGCCGATATAGGTCGGGATGTGGAAACGGATATATTCCCATACGCCTCCCGTCTGGTCACCCGACCAGATGCCCGCATAGCGTTGTGTGCCCGCCCAGCCGTCAAGGGAGATGATAAACGGTCTGGCGTCACTTCCATAGTAAGGCATTATATGTCCGACGTCGGCTACTCCGTTCAATCCGAAAGAATAGCCGGCACCGACCCAGGCTACATCCGTTTTCAACACGCGTACTCCGGCATCCCTTACTTCTTTCACAATATCTCTCTGCAGCAAAGCGCTCACTCCTTCCTTAGGGTGCAGGTCAGACTGTGTCCACAGGCCGATTTCCACTCCGTTCTGACGGGCATAATCACCCAGACTTTTCAGATTTTGTATATTACCGTCCAATGTTTCCGTCTGTCCGTAGCCGGCTCCATAGCCGTCGTTCGGAAGCAGCCAGCCCAACGGCATGTCATGGTTCTTATAACGGTCGATTACCGCACGTGCAGAGAACTGATAATTGTTCTTCTCGCCGTTCAACGATTCTTTGATTCCGCCATTGTCCTTCTGGCTCTCTTTATATCGCTTTCCGTCTTCAAACAGAATGCCTTTCTCGTTTTCTGTCCAATAGTCACGGTTATAAGCGTTCAGATGTCCCTGATAGAAACCGAATTTAGGTAACAACACGGGATTTCCTGTCAGTTGGTAGAAGTCATTCAACAGAGCCACCGCACCGTCATTAATCATGTAGAACACATCCAGATAGTCTGATTCGTGAGACAATTTCACCTTTCCCTCTTCGGATGCTCCGAAGTCGTACTTCCCTTTTTTGAAGGTATACCACATCATACCGTAGCCGTTGGTAGACCAGTAGTAAGGGGTAGGAGAGGCGACTCCCCCGTCTGTCCAACTGTTCTGGTTCTCGATAGAAATCACCTTACCCTTATGGGAGAACCGACCGTTCTGAACACCGCCACCGTAGAAGTATTCCTGCGGATTCTCTTTCAATGTCAGGGTTACTTTCCCTTTCTCAAAAAGAGGCGCTTCCAGTTCTTCCACTACAACAGTGTTGGTTGCCAGATTAGTTACCTTAAGCAAGGATGTCTTTTTATCCAGCCGGACTTTTATCTTTCCGGTAGTGAGGAAAACAAAATCTGTATTCTCTTCCAAATCCAGCTTTGAAACCGCCTTTCTGGGATTGTCGACTAATATCTGCGCCGCCGGCTTTGCTTGAGGATCCCGGATCACGCTTCCTGAGTTGTCCTGAAATACACGGAAGATATTTTCTCCGTAGAAGTCCAGTGTCATACGCTGGCTATTGGGGAATAGTATTTCAACGGTGGTGGGGTTTATCTTTTTGGCACCGACAATGGGAGACAACACTTCTGTCTCTATCGCATTATTATATAACCTAGCCTGTATTAATGAAGGAGGTAACATCACAGATAGCCCCAATACAAACAAAAGTGATTTCTTCCATCTACTTGTTGTAGTTAGATTTCTCATATATTTTACAAATTAATGAATAATGTGAATCAGTTGCTAAAAATCAGTTGCTATATGCAACTAACAACAGTCACAAACCTAATAATTAAATTTTCTTTCTATTATACTCTTATTTTATTAATCAAATATAGCTTTCTCAGATAGACGTACCACCTGCCTACAATTATTCTTCAATTCAAATACGACTACCCGGTTAATACCTTTAGCTAGTATAGCAGCTGGTACCGGAATAGTCCGCTGAGAAATATTCTCCCAAAAAGAACCTATATACTGCCCGTTTATCCAGACTTCTCCCATTCCCCAGCCCGAAGTATCTAAAAAGATATCTGTCGGAGTTTCTATCTCAAAAGTACCGCGATAGAAGCAAGGAGACTGTTTTGTTTGACAAGGGGTAAACTGGAGTTCTTCCACGTCACAGTCACGTATCAGGAGAGGTGTCATTTTCCAGTTCTCTATTTCAACATCTTCTAAAGTGATACTCCCGAAAAGTCCCTTGGAATTGTCCAATATCTCAGGTCCATAAGTAATACGCCCTATATTCTCTGCATAAAGTTGCAGATGATGTGTACCCGTAGAAACAGTCAGCTTAATATTCTTCTGATTATCAGTGATCCAGCCTTGTAATCTTCCATCAACATAGACTGAGGCATAGTCCCGAATATTCTCTACCGCCAATATTGGAGCCACACCCTCCACAGTAATCTCCGCCTCATATAAAGCATAGCCGAACTCAATGCCCAATTCATTCATCGGCAGCAATCCCTCTGATTCCTGAACATCACCATACACTTGCTCTAAAGCCGCGACTTCCTGCATCGGAATCTCCTGTGCAGATAAAGTCAGTAAGGACAGGCAAAATAAACAACATATAAATAATTCTCTTCGCATAACTATTTTATTAAAAAGGATTGAATAAACTCTTCTTTTACAGTTGCTCGGGGAGCAAATTGGCCACTCTTCACATATTGATCAATACTCTTCAGCAATTGTTGAGTAGCAGGACGTTTATCCAGGTCTTTCCGAGTATCAACAGCCAATACCAACAGTTTACCATTGTTTACCCTAGCCTCAAAGCCAATCCCTAGTTTCTGATTGGTTTCATAGCTATCTATTACCTGGATAAACGGACGAAGTTCTTGCGGAGTATCCGTCATATCAATCACTTTTGCATTCGTCAGAATATCCCACCACTGCCAATCAAGATGCTTTTCAGTGATGAAGTCTGCAAACATGGGCTGATCGGCATGAATAAGACAACCCAGTGTCGTTGGTGCCCATTTGAACATAATCGGATTCCAAAAATGATTGTGAAATACAGACTTACGCCCTTTCACTTTGTTCGGCTTCGGACAAAGAACAACTTTTTTCCCTTCTTGGAGATATTGTTTCGCTTTCGCATCATAGGTTGTTGTATATAATACATCAGGCGTTGTCTGCATCAAATCTTTATGATGGGGATAGACCCATATATCCCAACTATTATGAACTTTGTCACCAACGGACAGATGTATGGTTAATTTCTGCGGAGCAGTCACCGAATTCAACATATACTGAAACGTTCCAAGTGGAAAGACACCATAGTTTCCTATTCTTTGTGTCTTCAGTCTACCGGATTTCAGAACTCTGCCGGAAGCATCGGTAATCCACCACTTAGCTTTTGCACTTTTCAAGATAGAGGGACTATAATTATACACTTCTGCCTTCCCTTCAAAAGTTTCATCACAATAATAGGCTCGTTTAGGAAAACGTAGTAAAGCAACAGTGGGTGCACAAAACTCACGGAATTTTTCAGGAGTAATCAAACCTTTAGACTCCCAAAACGGGTCGAGAATACCAACCGGAGCATATCCCTGTCCTGTAAAATCATTCAAGGCCAGAAGTTGAAAACCGGATTTAAGAGAAGTACGAAGTTCAGCTTCAATAACATCTTTATATTCCAGTACAGTCTGAGCCCCTGATACACGGAAGAAATCATCTGCTTGATCCAACATACCGTTTGCCGCCAATGATTCACGGAAAACTTCAAAGTTTCGAGCTTGAACCGGACCGGTAAAATTTGGAATCTCCTTGAAGTTAGGATATATGCAACGCTGTCCCGACTCATGAGAGATCACAGGCACATCAATGCCCAATTCTTTATTTTTATCCCAATCAGTATATGGCCGTCCTTCGTATATAGCCATATGTCCTTTAGGCGTTTGATGAGTGATGTAAAATTGGTCAGACTTCACACGTGTACGGGCTGTCGAACCACTAAATAGCCTGCGTTTGTCACTGACCCTCCCATAATGGGTTAGTTCTTCTATAAAATCAAAATTACCGGTTATCTCATTACCATTACAGTAAAGAACAAAAGAGGGGTGATTACCATATTCTTTCAAGATAGCTTTTTGTTCACGACGGAAAAAGTCATAACGTTTCTCATCCGGTTCGGCATCCTTTCCCCACATCGGCATTTCCACTTCCAGATAAATTCCTAGTTTATCCGCTGTCCGAAATGCCGCAGCAGGTGGACACCAGGAATGGAAACGCATATGGTTCATCCCATAATCTTTCAGAATCGTTAATATACGTTCCCACGAAGCATCATCCACTGGAGCATAACCTGTTTTAGGAAATACTGCATTTTCTACTGTTCCACGCAAATGTACCCGATGACCATTAATCAGAATATTGTCTCTATCTGCCTTTATTTCACGCATTCCGAAGGTAGCGGACTGTGTATGTTGATAGTTTGTACTACCCGTAGTCGTTGCCAGATCACATTGCAACGTATAGAGATTAGGAGTAAACTCATCCCACAACCGAATATCTTTACCTAACGCTATGATATCTTCTACGTAAAATACTGAATCATTCCCAGAAACCATTGTCTCTCTAGTCTGCTTATATTGTTCGCCGGAAATTGTAAAAAATGCCCTCCCTGTAACGAGTTTATGAGTGTGATTCAATATCTTCACCCTGACTTTGACTGAATGCTCCGATACATTCGGATACAGTTGCATATCCTCAATATATACAGGATCAAGAGCTACCAGTTTCATTTCCCCCAAAATCCCATTCCAGTTTATTTGAGTATATTCCGAATGAGCATGATCCCATTTATGGGTATTGTATTGATAACGATTATCAACGCATACAGTAATAAGATGCGTCTTACCCGGTTTCACGAAATCTGTCAGTTCGTGATTGTGGGGAACACTGATATAGTCTATTTTACTGACTTCCTTTGTGTCTACATAAATAGAACTCAACCAGTGTACGCGTTCGAAAGATATAAAAATACGTTTGCCTTTCCACTCTTTTGGAATAGTTATTTCACGTTGATACCAAGCCGGCCCCATATACTCATACACACGAGTCAAACGGTCAATGTGACGATAAGGAGATTTATAACCAATTTTATAGTCATCCGTAATCCCTGGTAGAAGGATGCTCTCCTGCAAGCGATGCATATAACGAATATCCAAAGAACCGCGTCGAAAATCCATCAGGTCAGTTTGAAATCCCCATTGACCAGACAGATCTATTTCTTGCGTCTGTGCCTTCAATAAAGATAACTGGGTTATCAATACAAATACAATAAGAATGGATTTAATAAACTTTTTTCTCATACAGTCTTGTATTAAAACATCATATATCAACAATTTATTTTCTACATAGAATAATTAATGATATTATTACTTTACTCTTATAAAGAAATAAAAAGAGAGCACTTCAAAAAGTATGAAGCCTGTTAAGCAACTACTTTAGAAAGTGCCCTCTGTGTATAAGGACCTATTTCAAACTGTCGGATTAGAGTTCACGACCAAGTCCAAATTCGGCAACCTGCAATGTTCCACCACTAGTTGAACCGGTTACTAGATCACTCCACTTCACAAACTGTACTTTAACATATCTATAAGTAGATTCCGGAATAGCAATTACAATCTCATCCGTATTATTTTCATAAGGTATATCAATATCGGATTTTATTTCAATAAAATTCTTACCGTCATTGCTTCCGTACATCGAGATTCCCCATGCTCGCAAATAATTGTACCCATTAGTAGATCTATGCATCCATGTAAAATAATTAAAAGTTTGTTCCGCTCCCATATCAACAACAAAATAAAGAGGTTCGTTTATACCCGCAGCCGTATAGTCGCTTCCATAACTCTTACCAGGTTTCACCAATGAGAGATAAGTCGTCGTTTTATTATCAAAAAGATGTTCAGGATTACCCGTAGTTCCATCTGTCACATAATTATTTCCATTTTTATAAGTAATGGAAGTAGAAACTGTCCAAGAATCACGATTTAACCTAATATTACCAATGATATTCAATGTTATAACATCCGTTACTCCACTCTCATCAACTGCAGCAACATTAATTTTTGCTTCACCTGCAGCAACTCCTTTAACCACACCTGACTCTGAAAGTTCAACGAATGCTTCACTACCTTCTGCAAGAGTAAAGGCCAGGTTTTGATAACTTGCATTAGTTGGTAATACTTTTACTACCGTATTCAGATCCAACGTCTCATTTATATTAATAGATTCTGGCATAGCACTTTTATCAATACTTTCAACCAGTACCGTCGGAGCCTTCCCTTGTTCTACAACAAGTTCCACTTGATGACTTTCATCATAAATCAAAGACATCTTAGCTGTACGCCCATTTATATTCTCCGACAAATCTACATCTATCATTATCTTACTATCCTTGATATAGCCTAAGCACCAACTTTCATGATTTATAATATATACCACACTCGCATCAAGCCCTTTGGCCAACGTATAGTCGCATGTCAAACTTCCTCCTTCATAACCAATAGTCATTGGATCTGTTGACACAGTTATCCAGTTATCTGGAACGACAACTGTTTCTTCGTCATCACAGGCAGCAACAAAAAATCCTGCAAACAACAATAATATCACTGATAATATATTATTTATATTCTTCATATTCTTAAATTTTAATTATTATAGATCATTTATTATTCAATCATTTATAATCATCCAAATTGATTTCCGTTATCTGATGAACGTTTGGATGTGGCATTTCATACCCCCTTCCGTTAATTTCCTCCTTCAACAGCCTAATCTGTTCTTCTGTGATTTCGAATGCTTTATTTCCATAATCATTCAGTGTAGTTTTAACCGGATATAAGAATCCCCACTTCTCAAAGAAATCGAGCATATTCAATCCTGAAATGTCACATACCTGACGTACAAAATCCAGCTGGTTCATACCTTGATTCTCACCC
Organism: Bacteroides sp. 43_46; assembly: GCF_001915455.1. Lineage (NCBI taxonomy): Bacteria > Pseudomonadati > Bacteroidota > Bacteroidia > Bacteroidales > Bacteroidaceae > Bacteroides > Bacteroides sp. 43_46. The sequence goes on from NZ_MNQN01000019.1 coordinate 16,797, forward strand.
TTGTCACTCGGACTCTCATGAGTACGAAAATATTCATATAATTTATGATAAAAATCAGTTTTTCCTAATACATCTATCATGTACAGTTTGAGCTGCCAAAATGGTACAAGTTGAGTTTCACGAGTAATATTTGCAATACCAGGAAGACAATGAGGACGTTTACCA